>NZ_JBEZEY010000001.1:619588-680037 GCF_040649135.1 Micromonospora sp. NPDC049047 | reverse complement strand
TCGAGATCACCGCGGCCCGCTCCGGCAGACCCGCCTTCTTCGTCGCGGCGATGATCGCCTTGACGTTCGCGGTCTGCTCACCGTTCAGGTCGATGCGGGACTGGTCGCCCTGCGGCTTCGGCGCACTGGTCTGCACCGCCACAGCGGCGGGCTTGGCATCGACCGGGTTCGCGTGGGCGGCGATCGGACCGGCGAACACACCACCGGCGAACGCCAGACCAGCAACAGACAGCACACTCTTACGGATGATCGTGGTCATGGGGAAAGCTCCTTCGGGGGTAAGGACACCCGCCTGAGGGCAACGGATGTGAGCACCTCGTCCGGCGCTGCAAAAACGGGGGAAAGTCTTCGGGGGGTGACGCCTATGGTTACTCGGCGTCTTCCGGCGGCCTGCGAGCGGAGGGCTCGGCGCCGGGGTGCGGCGACCGCCGAGCACGGGGCTCGTGGCGCCGGGTCCCTGTGTAACGACCCCGGGGGCCGGGGTCATTCCGCCGGCGGCCCATCCATCGGCACCGCCGCGGCGTGGTCGTTCGTGGGGACTGCAACGACCGGGCCCCGGCCCGCATTCCAGCCCCGGGGGGCGGGACGGTACGGCGGTGGTGCTGCGATCGTCAGGGGATGTAACGACCCCGGCCCGGCCACGATTCCGGGCCACGGGTGCACCGGGTCACAACCCACAGCGCCCATCAGCGGACAGACCGCCCACATGGCGCCGACCTGCGGCGTCAACCCGCCCCGCACCGGGATGATCGACTCGGGTTCCCGGAGGTCGGGGCATCTGGGACGCCCGGATACCGCGACCTCAGGGAACCCGAGTCGGTCAGGTGCGGACTCGGGCAAAACGGACGAACGTCGGGGGACGACGACCAGGCCGCCGCGTGGTGCGCAGCGCGTTGGGATCGACCTGAGCGACACCGGCTCGGGCGGGCGTTACCCTGACACCATGCAGGCCGTCTCCCCCACCGCGACCGGCGTGGCTTTTCTGGCCCGCCCGGGTCGCCCCGCTGTGGTGGCGCGGACGCTCGCCGAGCTGGCCGGCCCTACCCGAGGTGTGGTGGAGCTACCGGTACGGCTGATGTGGAACGCCGAGCGCACCTTCGACCTCGGCGACCCTGATCAACTGCTCTGGATGTACGAGAACGTGCTGCGGGAGACCGCCAGCGCCGACGACCTGCGCGTCCTGATCAACGGGCGGACACTGCGCCGGGTGTGGCGGCTGCTCAACCTGCCCCGGGGCGTCCGCCTCGCCTGGGAGAGCCGGCACCGCGGCCTGCGCGCGGCGTGATCGCACCCCACCTGCACGACTTCTACCGGGAGGTGGCCCGGGTGGCGCTTGCCGCCGCCGGGCCGTACCGGTTCGTGCTCGGTGGCGGGGTGGCCTGGGCCGCGCACGGGCTGGTCGCCCGACCGACCGAGGACGTCGACCTCTTCGCCGACGTGGAGGGTGCCGCGGCGGCGGCGTCCGCAGGGGTGCGCGGGGCGCTGGAGCGGGCCGGGTTCACCGTCACCGACGCCGACCCGGACAGCGAGCTCGCCGATCTGTTCGACGGGTACGGCCAGGACATGAAGGACTTCGTGGTGAGCCGCGACGGACGGGAGATCCGGCTCAGCCTGGCCCGGTTGGACCGCCAGCAGAGCCCGGTCGTGATGGACCTCGGCCCGGTGATGGACGTGCGCGACCTGGTAGCCAACAAGATCGCGGCGTTGGTCAACCGGCGGGAGGTCCGCGACTTCATCGACGTGGCCGCGGCCCTCGACCACTACGACGTGACCGAACTGTTGGTGCTGGCACGGCAGGTCGACCCCGCGCTCGACCCCGACGACGTGCGCGCCGCCGGCCGTTACCTGGACCGGCTCTCCGACAGGCGCTTCGGCCGGTACGGTCTGGGCGCCGCCGACGTCGCCGCGATCCGGCAACGCTTCGCCGCCTGGCCCCGCTGACCACAAGCCCGCGCGACAGGCACCGTGAGCCGCCCGAATACGGGCCGCGCCTACCACTGACCCGGAACAGGCGGCGCCGGGTGGGCAGCACGGCGGGCGCCCACCCGGCGACTGCTCACTTGGTCGGTCGACCGCCGGTGACCCCCAGGATCTCGCCCGTCACGTAGCTGGACTCCTGCGAGGCGAAGAAGACGTACGCCGGTGCCAGCTCCGCCGGCTGGCCGGGCCGGCCCTCCGGGGTGTCGGTGCCGAACTGCTTCACCTTCTCCTGGGGCATGGTGGCCGGGATCAGTGGCGTCCACACGGGGCCCGGGGCCACCGCGTTGACCCGGATGCCCTGCTCGGCGAGGTCGGCGGCAAGAGCCTTGGTGAAGTTGGCGATCCCCGCCTTGGTGGTGGCGTAGTCAAGCAACTGCGGCGACGGGTCGAACGCCTGGATCGACGCCGTGTTGATGATCGCCGCCCCCTCGGCCAGGTGCGGGATGGCGGCCTTGCAGAGCCAGAACATCGCGTACAGGTTGGTCTTGAGCACCCGGTCGAACTGCTCGGTGCTGATCCCGAGGATCCCCTTGTCCTGCGACATCTGGTACGCCGCGTTGTTCACCAGGATGTCGATGCCACCCAGGTCGCGGACCGCCCGATCGACCAACTCCTGGCAGTGCGCCTCGTCGGTGATGTCGCCACGGACGGCTATGCCGCGCCGGCCGGCGTCCTCGACCAGCCGGATGGTCTCCCGGGCGTCGGCGTCCTCCTCCTCACTCAGGTAGGAGATGAGCACGTCGGCGCCCTCCCGCGCGTAGGCGATGGCGATGGCCCGGCCGATCCCCGAGTCACCACCGGTGATCAGCGCCCGCTTGCCGGTCAGCCTGCCGCTGCCCCGGTACGACTCCTCGCCGTGGTCCGGCTTCGGCGTCATCTGACCGGTCGAGCCGGGCGCTGACTGCTGCTGGGCGGGCTGACCGGACTGCTGGCCGTACTGGCTGGTCGGGTCCTGCTGGGTGTGCTGGTCCTCGCTCACTGAGACTCCTCGCTGCGCGCGGGAAGCGGGCCGCTCCCGCGAATGCCGTCCCTGACCGCCCTACCCCGCACCGGCCTGCGGAAACCGCTGCTCTGCTCGGGGCTGGCGTGGCGGGAGTGACAGCTGCTGGTTATGGTGCGCAAGGCGCTCACGAGGCGCGTCCATCCCCATGGAAAGGCACGTCATGACCTCTCCCTCCGGCCCGTCGCGCCGCCAGGTGCTCGTCGCCGCCGCAGCGGCGGCGACCGCCCCGCTGATCGCCGCCGCGCCCGCGCAGGCGGCCGGCAAGGCACGCCCGCGCACCTGGGACCTCACCCTCCTGGGCACGTCGGACACCCACGGCAACGTCTACAACTGGGACTACTACCGCGACGCCGAGTACGACGACAGCAAGCAGAACGACATCGGCGTGGCGAAGCTGGCCACCCTGATCAACCAGATCCGTCGGGAACGGCGCGGCAAGGCGACGCTGGTGCTCGACGCCGGCGACACGATCCAGGGCACGCCGCTGGCCACGTACTACGCCAAGCAGGAGCCGATCACCGCCACCGGGGAGAAGCACCCGATGGCGCGGGCGATGAACGTCATCGACTACGACGCGGTGACGCTCGGCAACCACGAGTTCAACTACGGTCTGCCGCTGCTGGACCTGTGGATCCGCCAGCTCGGCTTCCCGGCGCTCGCCGCGAACGCGATAAACGCCAAGACCGGCAAGCCGGCCTTCCTGCCGTACGTCATCAAGAAGGTCTCCCTCGGTCTCGGCGCGCCGACCCTGCGGGTCGGCATCCTGGGGCTCACCAACCCCGGCGTGGCCATCTGGGACAAGGGCAACGTCGAGGGCAAGCTGCGCTTCGACGACATGGTCGCGACCGCCGCGAAGTGGGTGCCGATCATGCGGGCCCGCGGCGCGGACCTGGTGCTGATCTCCGCGCACGGCGGTGACAGCGGCACCTCCAGCTACGGCCCGGAGCTGCCGAACGAGAACCCGGTGGCGCTGCTCGCCCAGCAGGTGCCGGGGATCGACGCGATCCTCTTCGGTCACGCGCACAACGAGGTGGCCGAGCGGTTCGTCACCAACGAGCAGACCGGGACGCAGGTGCTGCTCTCCGAGCCGTCGAAGTGGGGCCAGCGGCTCACCCGGATGGACTTCACCCTCACCCGGGAGCGTGGCCGCTGGGCGATCACCAAGAAGGCCGCCAGCATGCTGAACACCAACACTGTGGTCGAGGACCCGAAGGTGCTCGCCGCGGTGCGGGCCCAGCACCAGAAGACCATCGCGTACGTGAACCAGGTGGTGGCCCAGGCCACCGTCGAGATGTCCACTGTCGAGTCCCGGTACAAGGACACTCCCATCCTGGACTTCATCAACCACGTCCAGGCCGAGACCGTCACGAAGGCGCTGGCCGGCACGCAGTACGCCGACCTGCCGGTGCTGTCGCAGGCCTCGCCGTTCAGCCGTACCGCGGTCTTCCCCGCCGGGGACGTCAAGATCCGTGACGTGGCCGGGTTGTACGTGTTCGACAACACCCTCGAAGCGGTGGTGCTCAGCGGCGCCGAGGTGCGCGCGTACCTGGAGTACTCGGCGAAGTACTTCCGGGCCCTCGCCCCGGGAGCCCCGGTCGACCCGGAGCAGATCAGCGACCCGTCGGTGCCGGACTACAACTACGACGCGCTCTCCGGCCTGGACTACGACATCGACATCGCCAAGCCGGTGGGCCAGCGGATCACCCGGCTGGTGCTGCCCGGCACCGACACCCCCGTCGCGGACGACGCGCAGTTCGTGGTGGCGGTGAACAACTACCGGCGCAGCGGTGGCGGCAACTTCCCCGGCATCGTGAAGACCCAGGTCTACAACGCGCAGCAGGAGATCCGTCAGCTACTCATCGACTGGGCGCAGGCCAAGGGGACGATCGACCCGGCCGACTTCTTCCAGCCCAACTGGCGACTGGTACGCGAGGGCGTGCCGGTCTTCTGATCGCCGAAAGCGGGCGGGCCGTGGGTGCTGACACCCGCGGCCCGCCCGCGCGTCTCAGCCCTGCACGTTCCAGCGGACCGGGTCTTCGGCCTTTTCCGGCCGGTCCCGCCCCGGATCGGTCTCGGTCAGCTCGACCCGATCCTCCGGGCGGACCGCGGGCGGCAACTCCCCGAAGCGCGCGTGCCGCAGGAACGCGTACTCGTCGTCGGTGAACGGCTGCTCGGTCATCGGCACCTCCTGGTACTCCCCCGTCATTGTCCGGTGCGCGAGGTGCTGCGTGCCAGGGAGACGTCACACCGCGTAGAGCATCCTAGGATCCTGGGCGAGCAGTGGTGGGCTGTTGACGCCGATCGGGTAGCCGGTCGAGCACCGCGAGGGCCGCCCGGATCGGCCGCCGTCGCAGCATCTCGGCGAAGCTCGCCCGGCCCTGACAGAACTGGACGAACATCCGCCAACCCAGCGGGGTCGCCAACAGCGCGTGGAACACCTCCGGACGCCGGGTGAACACGTCGAGCAGCCGGAACCCCGCCCGCATCTCCGGCACCAGGCGCTCGGCGACCGCCCGTTCGTACCCGGCCAGCTCTCCACTGGCGACCGCCGCACCGGCCAGCTCACCCGAGCGCAACGCGAAGCTGATGCCCTCCCGGCTCCACGGCTCCAACAGCCCCGCCGCGTCCCCCACGACAAGTACCCGGCCGTTACGCAACGGCGAATCCTCCGCGCGGCACCGGGTCAGGTGACCGGAGTCGTGCTCCGCCGGCAACCCGGTAAGCCCCAGCCGGTCGACGAACTGCCGCAGGTACTCCCGGGTGCCCTCCCCCGCGCCCCTTGCGGCGATCACCCCGACGGTCAATCTGTCGTTTTTGGGAAAGACCCAGGCGTACGAGCCCGGCATCGCGCCCCAGTCCAGCAGCAGCCGGCCCCGCCACCGCTCCTGCTCCGCCGGCGGTACCGCGATCTCCAACTCCAGACCCAGGTCCACCTGCCGGTACCGCACCCCCACCTGCCGGGCGGTCACCCCCGACGAGCCATCCGCCCCGATCACCGTCCGGGCCGCGATCGTCGTACCGTCGGCCAGCCGCAGGCGTACCCCCTCGGGGTCCTGCTCGATCGCGCGGACCGCGACCCGCTCGCGCAGCTGCGCGCCGGCGGCGACCGCCGCCGCGCGCAACCGGTCGTCGAACTCCTCGCGGCGCACCATCGTCACCACGGCGCTGTCGTTGCGGCGGGTGAACTCCCGACGGCCGTCCCGGGTGAACGTGACCCGGTCCACCCGGTCCTGCGCGGGCACCTCGATGCGACTGTGCACTGCCGCCAGCGAGGTGCCGATCAGGCCACCACCGCAGGTCTTGTACCGCGGGTGCGCGGCCCGCTCGACAACCAGGGTGGAGACACCCGCGCGGGCAGCGGCGTAGGCCGCCGACAACCCGGCGGGGCCGGCGCCGACGACAACGAGATCCCAGACGATCACGAAAGCAGCCTAGGGGATGGCCACGGCCCCGCCGAGCCGCGCAACGCGCACCGTCGCGGTGCCTGCGCACCGCCCGATCGGGTGCGCATCTTCGGTCGGCCAGGGGGTAACCGGCGCACGGCCGCCGCCGGACGACGGCGGACGAACGAAGGAGGAACCATGCAGCAGGTGCAACTGTCGGAGGCCGAGCAACGGGTGTACCAGGCGGTAACCACTCTCGAGGCGCGTGGACAGGTCCCGTATCCGGATCTGATCGCCCAGGAGTCCGGGCTCACCGAGGAGCAGGTGGGCACCCCACTGCA
Source organism: Micromonospora sp. NPDC049047 (assembly GCF_040649135.1). NCBI lineage: Bacteria > Bacillati > Actinomycetota > Actinomycetes > Micromonosporales > Micromonosporaceae > Micromonospora > Micromonospora sp. NPDC049047. The sequence continues at coordinate 673,330 of NZ_JBEZEY010000001.1, read as the reverse complement.
CCTGCTCACCGAGAAGGGTCTGCTGCACCGCGAGGACTCGCCGATGGCGGGTCTCGACTTCGGCCCCCGGTTCTGCGCCCGTCAGATGGCGTGACCCGCGGCACGCGCCGGGACGCTTCGCCCCCCGGTGACCGGGGTAGGGGTCAGCGATGGGCGATCACCTGTCCACGGGGGGCACCATGAGTGCGGCGCAACCGCCGCAGCCGGTGGACGCCGCCGCGAACCGGAGACGCTGGCAGGCCGTCGGCGTCGGGCTGGTCGCCGCGTTCATGACGTTGCTCGACGTCAGCATCGTCAACGTCGCGGTGCCGTCCATCGACCGGGCGCTGCACGCCTCGTCGAGTGACCTCCAGTGGATCCTCTCCGGGTACGCGCTCACCTTCGGCCTGGCGCTGGTGCCCGCGGGTCGCTTCGGTGACGCCCGTGGCCGCCGCAACGCGTTCGTCTTCGGCATCGCACTGTTCACACTGACCAGTGCGCTTGCCGGCCTCGCCACCTCGCCGACCTGGTTGGTGATCGCCCGCCTGCTCCAGGGCGCCGCCGCCGGCGTCGTCAACCCGCAGGTCATCGGCCTGATCCAGCAGCTCTTCCGAGGACCCGAACGGGCCCGCCCGTTCGGGTTGCTCGGCGCCACGATCGGTATCTCCACAGCGGTCGGGCCGCTGCTCGGCGGGCTGCTCATCGCCGTCGGCGGCGAGGAGCACGGGTGGCGGTGGGTCTTCTTCGTCAACGTGCCGGTGGGTGTGCTCGCGGTGATCCTCGGCTGGCGTCTGCTGCCCGGCCGCCCCGCCGGTCAACCCGGTTGGCGACAGCTCGACCCCTTCGGTGTCCTGCTGCTCGGCGTCGGCGTGGTCCTCGTGCTGCTTCCGCTCGTGCAGGAGCAGCAGTGGCGGACCCCCTGGAAGTGGGCGCTCATTCCGGCCGGGCTCGCGGTGCTCGTCGCCTTCGGGCTCTGGGAGCGGCGATACGCCCGCCACCACCAACCGCTGTTCGACCTTCGCCTGTTCAACCTCCAGTCGTACACCCTGGGGTCGCTCATCGCGCTCGTCTACTTCGGCGGCTTCACCGCGATCTTCTTCATCTTCACGCTGTTCCTCCAGATGGGGCTCGGCTACAGCGCGCTCGTCGCGGGCCTGGCCATCACCCCGTTCGCCCTGGGTTCGGCCGCCGCCGCCGTGCTCGGTGGCCGCATCGTCAACCGCATCGGTCGGCCACTTGTCGCCATCGGTCTGCTCACCGTCGTGGTCGGGTTGGTCGCGACTGTTGTCGCGTTGCACCTGGCCCCGCACGCCCCGGCCCCCTGGGTGACGGCCGGCCCGTTGCTCGTCGCCGGCATCGGCAGCGGGCTGGTGATCGCACCCAACCAGACGATCACCCTCGGCGACGTCCCGGTGGCGCTGTCGGGCAGTGGCGCGGGCATGCTCCAGACCGGTCAGCGGATCGGGGCCGCCGCCGGCATCGCCGCCGTCGGTTCGATGTTCTTCTCGTCGCTGGCGGCCAGCCACGGCAACTGGACCACGTCCTTCGAACGGTCGCTCCTGCTGGCCACCGGCATCATCGCGCTCGCGCTGGTCTGCGCACTCGTCGACATCCTCCGCACGCGCCAGCACAAAACCTGACCACACCAGGGGTACGCCGCTGGCCGGCACCCCGGGTTGGGGGGTGCCGGCCAGCGGTCGGTGGTGGTGCGGTGGGGGTCAGCTGTTCCAGTGCTGGCCGACCAGGTCGGTGGCCTGCTGCTCCCACTGGGCGTACGCGTCCGGGTACGCCGAGACCTGCACGGTCTGCGCGGCGTCGGTCAGCGGCATGTCCTGCCACCGGTCAACCTGCTTCAGGCCCTTGAGGAACGCGGTCGTCGAGTACTCGGGGTCGGTGATCTGCTCCGGCGTACCCCAACCACTGGACGGGCGCTGCTGGAACAGGCCCAACGAGTCGTGGTCGTTCCTGTCACCGAGGTGACCCAGGTTCTCCAGCTTCGACTCCTGCAGGCTCGTCGCGATCGAGATCACCGCGGCCCGCTCGGGCAGACCGGCCTTCTTCGTCGCGGCGATGATCGCCTTGACGTTCGCGGTCTGCTCACCGTTCAGGTCGATGTGGGACTGGTCGCCCTGCGGCTTCGGCGCGCTGGTCTGCACCGCCACAGCGGCGGGCTTGGCATCGACCGGGTTCGCGTGGGCGGCGATCGGACCGGCGAACACACCACCGGCGAACGCCAGACCAGCAACAGACAACACGCTCTTACGGATGATCGTGGTCATGGGGAAAGCTCCTTCGGGGGTAAGGACACCCGCCTGAGGGCAACGGATGTGAGCACCTCGTCCGGCGCTGCAAAAACGGGGGAAAGTTTGGGGGGTCGGCGGCCTGCGAGCGGGGGCTCGCGGCGCCAGGTCCCTGTGTAACGACCGGGGGGCCGGGGTCATTCCGGGGGCGGCCGATCCATCGGCACCCCCGCGGCGTGGTCGTTCGTGGGGACTGTAACGACCGGGCCTCGGCCCGCATTCCAGCCCCGGGGGCGGGGCGGTGGTGCTGCGATCGTCAGGGTGTGTAACGACCCCGGCCCGGCCACGATTCCGGGCCACGGGTGCGACAGGTCACCGGCCAAACGCCTCGAACCCGACAAACGGCCCCGGCCGGCCGGGGCGGCGACGCCGCAGGGCCGCCCCCGCCTCACCCGGTCAGCCGGGAGCGGACCTTCGCCGCGCAGGCGTCCAGGACGGTCTGGGCATCCAACCCGAGGCTCTCGATGGCCACCAACGCCGTGAAGGCGACATCCGCCAACTCCGCCGCAACGTCCGCCCGGCTGTGGGTGACACCTTTGCGAGGATTCTGCCCGAGCAGACCGATCCAGGCCGCCGACGCCTCCCCCGCCTCCTCGGTCAGCTTCAGGATGCGGCAGGTCAGTTCGGTCTGCCCGGTCCCATTCGCCGCGTCCAACCAGTTACGCGACGCCCGGGCCGCCTCCCAGATCAACTCGTCCACGCCGACAAGTCAACCCGACCGACCCGGCCGCGCTGGCAACCGGGTACGCCCACCCGGTGCCGGTTGACCGGACGGTCAGCGCAGCCATTGACACCCGTCGACGGCGGCCCTAGGTTCAGGGCGCTACCGGCCGGTAGGCAACCGTCCCGCCTGGTCGCCCCCGGGGCGACATCCGTCCGATGGGGAGCATCGATGCTGTCCGCACCCGTTCGTACCCTCCGCCGGCTGCTCGCCGCCAGCGCGACGCTCACCCTGGCGGTCGGGCTGGCCGGTGCCCCGCCGGCCGGCGCCACCGGTCGCGACCCGAGCGGCGGCCAACCGCTGCCCGGGTACACCATCGAGAACCCGCAGTTGGCGCCACTGGTCGTGGGCGGCCGGCAGACGACGGTACGGCAGGGCGTGCACCGCCACGCCGGCTACATCATCGAGGTCCCCGCCCGGTGGAACGGGGACCTGGTGCTGTGGGCGCACGGCTACCGGGGCCAGGGCACGGTCCTCACACCGGAGCAGCCGGCCTTCGGGTTGCGCGAACGTCTCCTGGCACAGGGGTACGCCTGGGCATCGTCGTCGTACGACCGCAACGGCTTCGACATCCGCTCCGGGGTGCTGAGCACCAAGGCGCTCGCCGACCACTTCGGGCGGACCGTCCGCCGGCCGCACCACACCTACCTGGCCGGGGTGTCGATGGGCGGGTACGTCATCGGTCGCTCGCTCGAGCAGTACCCCGGCTACTACGACGGGGCGCTGCCGATGTGCGGGGTGCTCGGTGACCAGACGCTGCTCGACTTCTACCTGGACTACAACCTGGTCGCGCAGGCGCTCGCCGAGGTGCCGGCCTATCCCACCCCGGCCGACTACCTGACAAACGCCGTACCCCGCATCCAGGTGGCGCTCGGCCTGGCGGGGCTGACCCCCACCGGACCGGACACCACCACCGAGCGGGGCCGGCAACTGCGGGCGATCACCGTGAACCGCTCGGGCGGGCCCCGTCCGGGTGCCGACGCCGCGTTCGCGGTGTGGAAGGACTTCCTCTTCTCGATCACTGTGACAAGTGGTGGCGACTCCCCCGCCGAACGGCCCGGACAGCTTTCCACGAACCTGCTGACCCGCTACACCCCGAACAGCCCGGTCGACGTCAACGCCACGGTACGGCGGGTCGCCCCGGAGAACGTCGTACAGCGGCTGCTGCCGACGTTGACCGAGGTGCCGCGGATCGCCGGTCGGCCCACCGCCCCGGTGCTCAGCCTGCACGGCCTCGGTGACCTGTTCGTTCCGTTCAGCATGGAGCAGGCGTACGCCACCGACGTGGCGCGCAACGGTCGCGGCAGGCTGGTGGTCCAGCGGGCCATCCGGGCCACGCAGCACTGCGAGTTCACCCCGGCCGAGGCCGGTGCCGGCTGGGACGACCTGATGTCCTGGGTACGCACCGGCAGGCGCCCGGCCGGCGACACCGTGACGGACCCGGCAGTGGTGGCGCGGCCCGACTACGGCTGCCGGTTCAGTGACCGCGACGCGTACGCCGCCGGGGTCGGCACCCGCCGGCTCTACCCGGCCTGCTGATCCGGGCGACGAACGCGAACCGGCCGGCCCCCGTGGAACGGGAGCCGGCCGGCTGGCTGTGCGGATGTCACCACAACTGCTGGACGATGTCCGCCGCCTGCTCCTCCCACTGCGCGTACGCGTAGGGGAAGGCGGAGACCTGGACGGTCTGCGCGGCGGCGGTCAGCGGCAGGTCCTGCCAGCCGCCAACGTTGCGCAGCGCGGTGAAGAACGCCGTGGCGGCGTACTCCGGGTCGGTGATCTGGTCGGGCGTGCCCCAACCGGACGACGGGCGCTGCTGGAACAGCCCCTGCGAGTCGTGGTCGTTGTACACGCCGAGGTGGCCGAGGTTGTAGAGCTTCGACTCCTGCAGCGAGGTGGCGACGCCGATCACCGCACCCCGGTCACCGACGCCGGTCTTCTTGGCCGCGTCGACGATCGCCCGCGCGTTCGCCAGCTGCGCGTCATCGAGCGGGATACGCGACTGCGCGCCTTCGATGCCGTGCGGGATCAGCTGGTCGCGGCTGGGCTTGCCGGCCGGCGGCTTGCCGGTGGCGGAGCCGGTGGTCAGCCCCGACTCGATCGGCTGGTCCTGCTGACGCGCCGGGCTGGCGGTCTTGGCCTTGCCGGTGGCCAGGTCGATGGCGGCCACGGCACCCTGGTGGGGGCCGGAGGTGACCGGGGCGGCCGCCGCTGTCGGCGCGAGTGCCAGACCGCCGAGGGCGGCCACACCCACAACGCTCAGCGCGGTCTTGCGGTACGAGTCCTTCGCGATGGCGGGGAGCCATCGAGTGAAGTCGACCTTCACGATGGTTGCCCTCTCGATCGTGCGGAGCGCTCCGGGGTGAACGCTCCTCGGGAGATGACCGCGGGAAGGGGTTTCGACTCCGGCGGTATGGGGGACACAACCGGGTTCACCTGTCGGGCATTCCGGAAATGCCCGTACGCCGGCCAGCTGCGGTCCCGGTCACCTCCGAAAATCGGACACCGGGCGCGGTATTGGCGACAGTGGCACAGACCGGTGCGGCGTGCCGTGGCGGACCAGCACGTGCCAGAGCTGCTTGAGGTGCTGGAGGGTGTCCGCGATCGGGCCGCGGTCCGCCCACCGCTGCGGCTCGATCACCACCGACGCGGCCGCCCGGCCGACAAGCGCCGCGTCCACCGGATCACCAGCCTGGGCGAACTCCCGGTGCACGCGGGCTGCCAGCACCGGGATCGCCGGGCCCCGGAACTCCGCGTCGACTTGATCGACGGCCAGCACGAAGCCGGGGTGCCAGCGCACCGGGAAACCGTGGCGCTCGGCGATCGACACAAGCGTGGCACCGGTCGGGGTGCCGGCGAAGGACGGGTCCAGCACCAACTCCTCGACGTCGTGCGCGAGGTCGAGCGAGCCGTGGACCTGGGCCTCCACATAGTCGTCGAGCGCCCGACCGACCGGGCCCGGGGTGGTCGGCGGGTGCCCCAACGCTCGCACCAGCGTGGCCACGTCCGTCCCGGCACGCCCCAGGCAGTCACCGGTGGCGGCGGCCTGGGCCAGCAGCCCGGCGAGCACCGCCTCGAACGCGTCGGCCGTGCCCACCACCTCCGGGCTCAGGTGGCTGTCACCGAGACAGAAGGTCGCCCGGCTCAGCACCGCCTGCCGCAGCCGAAGGTGACAGGAGCCGAAGCGGGGGCAGGCGCCGTCGGCGTAGCCGAGCAGGTTCAGGCCGCCGTACACCGGCCGCTGCGCCGGCGTCACCCCGGGCCGCTGGTACGCGCCGTCGAACATCCGGTGTTCCCACCGGTCCCGGTCACCACCGGGGTACGCGGTGAGCCCACCGTTGGAGATCCCGGTGACGAACTGGCTGCGGTACACCCCGTCCTCGGCGAGGGCGTCGGCGACGCTCCGACCGTCGGCACCCAGCCGGTCGGGGTGGAAGTTGACGGTGAGCCGCCCGGTCCGGATGGCCGCCAACAGGCGTTCCGGGGGCTGGCCGATGTCGGCGGCGGCGAGGTGCCGGGCAATCGCGACAAGCGCGCCAGCACGCTCGGCCATCGCCAGCGACCGCACGTGGGCGACGGCGGCGGCCTGCGTCGAAGTGAGCGTGGCGACGCGCCGGCCGCCCCGCTCAGAGGTCCCCGTCGAGTCCTTCGCCATCGTCGTGCGTCCCGGTGCGCGGCCCCTGGGGAATGGTGAGGTGCGGGTCGTCCGGGTGGGAGTTGGGCGACTGCCAGGGCGTGCGGGCAGGCGGATCGGCGGCCATGTGCGGGATCCTAGCGCCACGACCGGACTAGGCTGGGACCGTCCAGAGGGGAGCGACGGTGGCCGAAGTGACGAGCGGTGACGCGTACCTGCTGCGCCCGGTCGGGCGGGTCGCCTCGCCGCTTACCGACGCGGCGAGCGCGCCGCGGCAGGGCGACGAGGGTGCGCCGCCGGCGTGGTTGATCTTCGACGCGTCTGTCGAGCGGGCCCTGCGCGACCTGCGGGTCGGCGCGGAGCTGCTGGTGCTTACCTGGCTGGACCGCGCCCGTCGGGACGTGCTGGCGGTGCACCCGCGCGGCGACGGGAGCCGGCCGGAGACCGGGGTGTTCACCACCCGCTCCCCGCACCGACCCAACCCGATCGGGCTGCACCGGGTGCGGGTGCTGACGGTGGCCGGCCTGCGGGTCCAGGTGGCTGACCTGGAGGCCCTGGACGGGACCCCGGTCCTGGATGTCAAGCCGGTGCTGGGCGCGGTCGACGACCGCTGAGCCGTCGACCGCGCGCCAGCCGGCCGTCGTGCAGGCTCAGTGGCCGCGAGCGAGCCACTCCGGCAGGTGGGGTGCCTCCGCGCCGATTGTGGTGTCGTCGCCGTGGCCGGTGTGCACGACAGTCTCCGCCGGCAGGGTGAGCAGCCGGGTCCGGATCGAGGCGACGATGGTGTCGAAGTCGCTGTACGAGCGGCCGGTCGCGCCCGGGCCGCCGGCGAAGAGCGTGTCGCCGGTGAACACCACACCCAGGTCGGGGGCGTGGAAGCTGCACGCGCCGGGGCTGTGCCCGGGGGTGTGCAGCACCCGCAGCGTGGTGCCGGCCACCTCGATGCCCTGCCCGTCGTGCAGTTCGCCGTGCGGCGGTAGCTGCGGGTGGACCAGATCCCAGAGGACCCGGTCGGCGGCGTGCAGCAGCACCGGCGCACCGCTGGCCTCGGCCAGCTCCGGCGCCACCCGGACGTGGTCGTCGTGGGCGTGGGTGGCCAGGATGGCCCGGACCCGGCGGTCGCCCACCAGGGCGAGGATCGTGGCGACGTCATGCGGCGCGTCCAGGACGACACACTCGCTGTCGTCGCCGATCACCCAGACGTTGTTGTCCACGTCGAACGTCTGCCCGTCCAGGCTGAACGTGCCGGAAGTGACCGCGTGGTCGACGCGGGCGGTCATCAGAACACCACCACCGAGCGGAGCACGTCGCCGTGGTGCATCCGGTCGAAGGCGGTCTCGACCTGGTCGAGCGTGATCTCCTCGGTGACGAACGCGTCCAGGTCGAGGCGGCCCTGCAGGTACAGCTCGGTGAGCATCGGGAAGTCCCGGCTGGGCAGGCAGTCGCCGTACCAGCTGGACTTCAGCGCACCACCGCGTCCGAAGACGTCGAGCAGCGGCAGCTCGATCCGCATCTGCGGGGTCGGTACGCCGACCAGCACCACGGTGCCGGCCAGGTCCCGGGCGTAGAACGCCTGCTTCCAGGTCTCCGGCCGGCCCACCGCGTCGATCACCACGTCGGCGCCGAAGCCACCGGTGGCGGCCCGGATCGCCTCGACCGGGTCGGTCTCGGACGCGTTCACCGTGTGCGTGGCGCCGAACCTGCGGGCCCAGTCCAGCTTGCGGCTGTCGGTGTCCACCGCGACGATCGTGGTGGCGCCGGCGAGGGCCGCACCGGCGACCGCCGCGTCCCCGACTCCCCCGCAGCCGATCACCGCGACCGAGTCACCGCGGCTGACGTTGCCGGTGTTCATCGCGGCGCCCAGGCCGGCCATCACCCCGCAGCCGAGCAGGCCCACGGCGGCCGGCCGGGCGGCCGGATCCACCTTCGTGCACTGCCCCGCGTGCACAAGGGTCTTCTCGGCGAACGCGCCGATGCCCAGCGCCGGGGCCAGCTCGGTGCCGTCGGTCAGGGTCATCCGCTGCGTGGCGTTGTGGGTGTTGAAGCAGTACCACGGGCGGCCCCGGCGGCACGCGCGGCAGACGCCGCAGACCGCACGCCAGTTGAGCACCACGAAATCACCAGGGGCGACGTCGGTGACACCGTCGCCGACCTGCTCCACGATGCCGGCCGCCTCGTGGCCGAGCAGGAACGGATAGTCGTCGTTGATGCCGCCCTCGCGGTAGTGCAGGTCGGTGTGGCAGACGCCGCAGGACTGGATCCGGACGATCGCCTCACCGGGACCGGGATCGGGCACCACGATGGTGGTGACCTCGACCGGCGCGCCCTTGCTGCGGGAGATGACTCCCCGGACTTCCTGGCTCACTTCGCCTCCTGGTGGTGTGCGGCAGGGCCGGACGCCGGGTGGGCAGGTGCGCCACGGGCTCGGCGGCGGGCCCCCGGCGAACCTACCGCGACCACCACCACCAGCCCAGCCGGCCGAACGGGTTATCGCGGGCGGTGCGGGGTACGCGGGCCGCATTCGACAACGGCACACGAGGAGTGATCATGAAGCTCGCGCACCTGCCGCTCCGGCTCAGCATCGGCGCGTACTTTCTGAACTCGGGTCTGGGCAAGCGCAACCTGGAGGGTGCCGCCGCGGAGGGCATGCACGGGATGGCGGTCGCCGCCATGCCGCAACTCGGCCAGTTGGACCCGACCCGGTTCGCGAAACTGCTGTCGTACTCGGAGATCGCGCTGGGGGCCGCGCTGCTCGCGCCGGTCGTCCCGGCCCCCCTGGTCGGGTTGGGTCTTACCGCGTTCGGCGTGGGCCTGGTGCAGCTGTACCTGAAGACGCCGGGGATGCGGGAGCCCGGTAGCGTTCGCCCGACCCAGCAGGGCTCCGGGCTCGCCAAGGACGTCTGGCTGGTCGGTGCCGGCCTGACGCTGGTGTTGGAGGGGTTGACCCACGGCCGCCGCCGCCGGTGAACCACACCTGAGGAGCGGCGGTGACCCATTCCCGTTCGGTGCGGCCGTTCTACCGGCCGATGCGGCCGCGTCGACGCGACGAGCCGCACCGCGCCGCCACCCCGCTGGAACTCTTCTTCGACCTGTGTTTCGTGGTGGCCGTCGCGCAGGCGGCCGGCAGCCTGCACCACGATGTCGCCGAGGGCCACCTCGGCCACGCCGCGACCAGCTACGCCATGGTGTTCTTCGCAATCTGGTGGTCGTGGGTGAACTTCACCTGGTTCGCCTCGGCGTACGACACCGACGACGACGTCTACCGGATCACCACCCTGGTGCAGATCTCCGGGGCGCTGATCCTGGCCGCCGGAGTGCCGCGCGCCTTCGCCGACGGTGACTTCGCCGTCATCACCTACGGGTACGTGGTGATGCGGCTGGCCGCCGTCGTGCACTGGACCCGGGCCGCCGCCGGCGACCCCCGGCACCGCCCGGCGGCCCGCCGTTACGCAATCGGGGTGACAGTGGTGCAGCTCGGCTGGCTGCTGCGGCTGGCACTACCCGCCGACTGGGGCATCGCGACGTTCGTGCTGCTGGCGCTGGCCGACGTGCTGGTGCCGGCGGTGGCCGAACGCCCCGGCATGACCCCCTGGCACCCTCGGCACATCGCCGAACGGTACGGGCTGTTCACCCTGATCGTGCTCGGTGAGACAGTCCTGGCCATCTCACTCGCGATCCAGACCGGGCTCGACGCCGGGGAGCACGACCTCTGGTCGCTCGCGGCGGCCGGCGCACTCATCGTGTTCGCGCTCTGGTGGCTCTACTTCGATCGGCCCAGCGAGGCGCCCGACCGGCTGCCCTACTCGCTGGTCTGGGGCTACGGCCACTACCTGATCTTCGCCGCGATCGCCGCGATCGGCGCCGGACTGGGGGTGTCGGTGGACGTCGAGCGGCACCTCGCGCACGTCTCGGCACGCACCGCCGGGTACGCGGTGGCCATCCCGATCACCGTCTTCCTGCTCACGGTCTGGGTGCTGCACGTACGCCAGCAGCAGCACGGCGCGGTGGTCGTCGCCTTCCCCGTCGTCGCGCTGCTGGCGCTGCTCGCGCCGCTCGGCCCGGCCCCGGTGTCCGTGCTCGCGGCGCTGCTTGTCGCCCTCGTGACGCTCACCGTGCTGCTGCGTCGCCGCGACGTCGGGCCGAGCGCCGCGGTCGCCGGTGCCGGCCCGTCCTGACCCGCCCGCCGCCAGCCCCGGGCCCGACTCCCGGTGCGGCGCCGGGCACCCGAGCCGGCGGGTAGGCAGAATTGCGGAATGCCTCCCCGCCGATGGTTGCTCGCCGATCAGCTCGGGCCGCACTTCCTCGACGGCCCCGACCAGCCGGTGTTGCTTGTGGAGATCCGGGACCTGTTCCGCCGCCGGCCCCTGCACCGGCAGAAGGCGCATCTGATCCTGTCCGCGCTGCGCCACCGTGCCGCCGAGCTGGGTGACCGGGCGCTGCTGCTGCGCACCGACACGTTCCGGCAGGCGTTGACGCAGGTCGGTGCACCACTTGAGGTGTGCCATCCGCACTCCTGGGCGGCGCTGCGCTTCGCCAGGTCGGTGCCGGGGCTTACCGTGCTGCCACCGCGCGGCTTCGTCACCAGCCACACCGACTTCGTCGCCTGGGCGGACCGCCCCCGACGCGGCCCGCTGCGGATGACCGATTTCTACCGGCACGCCCGCCGCCGCCACGAGGTGCTGACCGCCGCGACCGGGCCGGCACGCCGACCGCGGAGCGAGCAGCGGGGGGAACCTGTCGCCCCACCGCCACCCCCGCCGATCGTCGAGGACGACATCGACGCGCAGGTCCGCCGCGACCTGGACCGGTGGGCCGCCGACGGGGTGCGGTTCGTCGGCCGCGACGGTCCCCGGCGGCACCCGGCCACCCACACCGAGGCGCAGGCCCGACTCGCGCACTTCCTGACCCACCGGCTACCCGGGTACGGCCGCTACACCGGCGTGATGAGCGGCGCGGACCCGCTGCTCGCGCACTCGGCCCTCTCGTCCTCGTTCAACCTGGGGTTGCTGCACCCGGAGCCGGTGGTACGCGCCGCCGAGCAGGCGTGGCGGGCCGGCGCGGCACCGCGGACGGCGGTGGAGCCGTTCATCCGGGGGCTACTCGGCTGGCGGGAGTTCCTCTGGCAGCTGTACTGGTACTTCGAGCCGCAGTACCGGGGAGCGAACTGGCTGGCCGCGACCGAGCCGCTGCCGCGGTGGTTCGCCGAGCTGGACGCCGACGCGGTGGAGGCCCGCTGCCTGGCCGACGTTCTCACGGCCGTCCGCGATCGGGCGTGGACGCACCACACGCCCCGGCTGCTGGTGCTGGCGAACTACGCCCTGCAACGCGGCTGGCGCCCCACCGAGGTGGCGGACTGGTTCCAGCGCTGCTTCGTCGACGGCACCGAGTGGGTGATGAACGCGACGGTGATCGGCATGAGCCAGTACGCCGACCTGGCCCGGGTGGACACCCGCCCGTACGCGGTGGACGGCACCGACATCGACGAGATCAGCGACTACTGCACCGGCTGCCGCTACCTCCCGCACCGCGCGCTCGGCGACCTGGCCTGCCCGTACACCGGGGGTTTCGAGAGTTTCCTGCACCGCAACCGGGCCCGGCTGACCACCGATGCCCGGCTCGCCGCCGAGCTGAGCCGCCGCGACGAGCCGGAACACCGCGAGGCGGTGCTGGCCCAGGAGGAGAAGCGGGGCAGCACACCACCGTGACCGCGGCGATTGACCCCGGTCGTGGTGTACGCAATGATTCCCGTAAACGTCAGCTGATAGCCAGCGCTTGCGCATCTGCTGGTGATGCGAGACGGCGATCGGGCGTCAGCGTCTCACGGGGGAGTTCTCTGCCAAATGACCATGTCCAGAATCAGGTCCGCCACCACCCCGGAGTCCCAGGCGCGGGTAGCCGGGGCCGACGAACCGCACAATCCGCGACTGGCCGTCAGTCGTCGTCGCCTGCTCGCCGGCGGGTCCATAGTGGCCGCCTCGCTTGTGGGCCAGGGCCTCGTCGGCAACTCCGCACTGGGGGCGACCCGCACCGAGCTGTCGGTCGGGAAGGTCGACATCACTCCGGCGGCCGGCGCCTACCTGGCCGGTTACGGCGTGGACGTGCCCCGCAGGTCGACCGGGACCGCCGCCGCACTGTTCGCCAGGTGCACGATCCTCTGGTCCGCGGGCGTGCCGCACGTCATCGTCAGCGTCGATGTGCTCGGCTTCGCGCGCGCCCTGCACAGGTCGATCCGCAGTCAGGTGCGCGGCCTCGGCCTGGCGTCGGAGAACTTCGCGCTGACGGCGACCCACACCCACAACGGTCCCGTCCTCATCGACAAACTGGACCCGTTCATCGCGTACGGGATGGACTCGGCCCAACAGGCCCAGGTGCGTGCCGACAGCGACCGGTTGGCCGCGCGAATCGTGCGACTGGTCCGTGCCACGCTCGACGGCCCACGAACGGCGTGCAGCCTCGACTACCAGGTCACCAGCCAGCACTTCTCCTACAACCGGGAAGGGCTGTCGTACGTCGAGTCGGACGTGCCCGTGCTGACCGCCCGCACGCCGGGCGGTCAGCCCCTGGCCGTGCTGTTCAGCTACGGCTGCCACCCGGTGACAGCCGGATCCCAGACCCTGTTCGACCCGGACTACCCGGGGGACGCTGTCGCGCGGGTCGAGCGGGCGACCGGCGCCTTCGCCCAGTTCCTCCTCGGGCCGGCCGGCGACCAGAACCCCGACGGCGCGCGGGGCTGGGCCCAGCGGAGCCTGCGGGGCGCCGACCTCGCGCAGGCCGTCACGACAGCGATGCTGCGCCCGGGTCGGCCGGTCGCCGGCCCGACGACGGCCCACTACCGGGAGGTGACCCTGCCGCTCGAGGTGACACCAACCGCTGACAACCTCCGGCAGGTGCTCGCCGCCTACACGGTGCGGTCGAACAACGCCGGCCTGCCGGGTTACTACCGGCGGCACGCGCAACAGATGATCTCGCAGATCGAGGCCGGCACTGTCGCCACGTCGATCCCGGTGCCCATCCAGTCCTGGCGGTTCTCCGGCAGCCCCGACCTCCGGCTGCTGCTGGCCGGCGGCGAGATCGTGTCCGGATACGCCGTCTACTTCCGCGCGAGATACGGCACGTCGAGCCAGCTGCTGTTCGCCGGCTACGCGAACGAGGTGCCCGCGTACCTCCCGAGTGACGAACTGCTCCGGCGGGCGTCGACGTACGCCGGCGGGTCCGACAGCGACTTCCCGGGCATCGCCGGTGGCTCGATGACCGTCTACGGCTGGATGGGCCACCTCAGAGGGAAGCCGACAGCCGAATCTCCCGACGGAGCAGAGCAACTTCTCATCAGCGCGATCGACGCGGCGCTGACGGCGTAACGGCCACCGTGGGCGGTATGCCGCAGAGGCATACCGCCCGCACGGAGGTGGCCGGCGGTCACCGGCCGAGCCAGGGGGAACTACTCGTCTAGTCGGACGCCTTGGCGAAGGTCATGATCCAGTTGGTCTCCCAGGTCTGCTCGCCGTCGACGGAGAACGCCTGCTCCCAACGGGCGGTGGTGGCGCTGATGTCCGACCAGATGAACCGACACCGCACCGGACGCCCCTCGTGGTCGTCGTCGGCGTAGAAGTGGCCCACCCCGTCGACGAAGCGACCCACCATCGGCGGCTGCCCGAGCACCCCGTCGACACTGCTCATCCAGTAGATCGACCACTCCTGCCGGGCCGGGTCGAAGATCCGGACGGTGGCACCCGCGGAACCCTTGGTCGGGAAGGTGATCTCGTCGAAGTGGCCGCCGCCGCCGAAGAAGCCGTGCGCGACCGACACCCCGGGAAACTCCTCCCACTCGTCGGACCCGACAAGTCGCTCGCGCAGCCGCCGGTTCACCACGTTCCAGGTGCCGGTGAAGAAGTCGAAGTCGCCCATCAGGCGCCCACCGTCCCGTCCGCTCGCATGTCGTTGAGATAGCCGGTCAGGTCGGGAGCCTCCGGCGTCAGCATGTGCCGGATCCAGGAGGTCCGCTCGTGCTCCAGCACCGCCAACTCCCACACGCAGCCGACCTCGCGCCGACCCAGCTCGACGAAGTGGGTCGGGTCGTCGTCCGGGCAGTCCAGCGCCGGCTGCCCGGCAACCGCGATGTGCACCTGCAGCGCGTTGTCCCACACCCAGGTGAACGCCAGCAGGTATGCACCGCTGTCCGTGCCCCGGTGCAGCACCACCCACCCGGCGGGCGGGGTGCCGTCACTCACCGCGCGGGCCAGCAACGCCGGCAGCATGTCATAGGCGGCCTTCTCCACCTCCGGCTCGATCGGCCGCTCCGGCTGGTCGATGTGGTAGCGCTTGAGCTGCCAACCGTCCACCAGGACCGGCGCCAGCGTTCGTAGATCCTTGTCGCGAAATGCCATGCCGGGACGGTAGAACCGCTCCCCTGACAACTAGTGTCAGTGAAGTGCGGGCCTCTCGACTTCTCTCGCTGCTCCTGTTGCTCCAGCAGCACGGCCGCCTGACCGCCGCGCAGCTCGCCGAACGGCTGGCCGTCTCCCCCCGCACGATCTACCGGGACGTGGAGTCGCTGCACGCCGCCGGTATCCCGCTGTACGGCGAGGCCGGGCACGCCGGCGGCTACCAGCTGGTCGACGGCTGGCGGACCCGGCTGACCGGGCTCACCAGCGAGGAGGCCGACAGGCTGTTCCTGGCCGGGCTGCCCGGCCCGGCCGACGAGCTGGGCTACGGCGACGTGGTGGCCACAGTGCGGCTCAAGCTGCACGCCGCGCTCCCCGCTCCCCTACGCGACCGGGCCACCCAGCTCCAGCAACGCTTCCACCTGGACCCCGCCGGCTGGTACGCCGACGGCGACGCCTCCCCCGAGCTGGCCCGCACGGCCGAGGCGGTCTGGCGGCAGCACCGCATCGAGGTGCGCTACCGCGGGTGGAACGGCGAGGTGACCCGGGTGCTGGAGCCGTACGGTCTGGTGCTCAAGGGCGGGCGCTGGTACGTGGTGGCCAACCAGCCCGGCCGCAGCGCTCCGGCGACCTACCGGGTCAATCAGATCCTGGCGTTGACGCCGCTGTCGCAGGAGTTCGCCAGGCCTGCCGACTTCGACCTGCCGGCCTGGTGGCGGGCGCACGTGGTGGGGTTCCGGGCCCGCCTGCACCGCGACGAGGCCACCGTCCGGCTGTCCCCCACCGGTCGACAACGGCTACGCGAGATCGGCAGCGATCCCGTGGTGACCGCGGTGGACGCCAGCGCCCAAGCGCCGGACGAGCACGGCTGGGTGACAGCTGTGCTGCCGATCGAGTCGCTCACCCACGCCCACGGCGACCTGCTGCGCCTGGGCGCCGACGTCGAGGTGCTGACCCCGCTCGCGCTGCGCGAACGCATCGCCGCCACCGCCGCCGGCCTCGCCGCGCTCTACCGGCGCGACTGAACGACCCACCGCTCACGGCCAGCGCAGACGGGAACGCGTGCACGCGGTGGCCGACGACTGGACGGCCCCGGTGGTCGACCCGCCGCGTGACGTAAATCCCTCAGCCTGGTCGGTGGCGCCGGTCTGGGAGACTCTGTGCTCGTGGATGCGCTCTCGGTACGGGGACTTAGCCGCAATTTCGGCGACCTGGTCGTGCTCGACGACGTGAGTTTCACGCTCCCGGCGGGCCGGATCGCCGTGGTGCTGGGCCCGAACGGCAGCGGCAAGACCACCCTGCTGCGCTGTGTGGTGGGCGCCGACCGGCCGGACGCGGGCGAGGTGCTGGTGCAGGGCCGCCGGGCCGACGAGACCGACCCGCAGGTGCGGGCGCTGGTGGCGGCCGCCCTGGACGACATCGACTTCTTCCCGGACCTGTCAGTGGTCGAGCACCTGGAGCTTGTCGCGTACGCCCACGGCGGCGACGCCGAGCCGGTCGAGGAGGTGCTCGCCGAGCTGGGGCTGGATGCGGCCCGTGACCAGCTGCCGGTGACGCTGTCCAGCGGGCAGCGCCGCCGGCTCGCGCTGGCCTCGTGTTTCGTCCGGCCACGTCGGGTGCTGATCCTGGACGAGCCGGAGCAGCGCCTGGACGTGCGCGGACGACAGTGGCTGGCCGAGCGGTTGTTGCGGGAACGGGACGCCGGCACCGCCGTGCTGCTGGCCTCGCACGATCCGGAGCTGATCGACGCGGTGGTCGACGAGCGCATCGAGATCGGCCGGTGAGCGCGCCGCCGGTCACCATCGCCGACCGCCCGACCGGGGTGCCCACCGCCCGGCAACTGCGTACCCACCTGCGCCGGGCCCGTAGCCGGCACCACGACCACTCCCTGTCCGACGTGCTGGGTGACGCGTACGTCATCGTCCTGTTCATCGGCATGTACGGCTGGTTCGCGATAAGCGCCAGCCGCGACCTGCTGGACTCCCCCACCGTCGGGCAGGCGGAGCCGGGGGTGCGTTGGTGGCTGGCGCTCGCCGCGCTGCTGGCCGGCGCCGGCCTGGCCTGGCGGGGTCTGCGCGCGCTCGGCCCGTTGCTGGTCACCCCGGCCACGCAGAGCTGGGCGACGAGCGCGCCGGTCGACCGGCGGGCGTGGCTGGCGCCACGGTTCGGCATCCTGCTCGTCGGCGCCGCGGTGGGCACCGCGGCGCTCGGGTTGGCGGTGGCGGCGCTCGGCGGGGTGAGCGATCCGGCGGCGCTGGGCTGGGCGGCCGCGGCCGGCGCGGGGTGGGGCACGGCGGCGCTGGCGCTCAGCGTCGTCGCCCAGAGCAACCGGACGGGGCGGCGGTGGCCGACGGTGGCCGGGGCGGCGCCGCTGGTGGTGGCCGCCGTCCTCACCGCCGCGGTGGTGGTCCTCGGTCACGTCGGTGACGGGCTGCCCCGGCCGACGGCGACGCCGACCGTCGCGCTGTTCGCCCTCGCGGTGCCGCTCGCGGGTCTGGGCACGATCCGCGCCGTGCGGGCGCTGCCCCGGGTCGACCGGGCCACGCTGACCACCGGCGCGCAGTTCGCGAACGCCGCCGCCACGGCCACGATCCTGCTCGATCCGAGCCTGCTCGCCGGCCTGGTGGAGAGCCGGCGGTGGCGCCGGATCGGCCGGGTCGGCAGCCGCCGTTTCCGGCCCGGTCCGGGCTGGTGGGCGTTCCTTCAGGCCGACGTGCGCCGGTTGCGCCGCCATCCGAGCGCGCTGTTGCTCTGGGCGACGCTGATCGGCGTGCAGTACGCTGCCGCGCTCGCCCTGCCCGGGTTGGCCGGGGCCGCGCAGGTGGTGTTCGCGTACCTCGCCGCCAACCGGCTGACCGGTGGGCTGCGGTCGGTCAGCCGGTCACCCGGATTGCGCCGGGCGCTGGGCGGCAGCGACGCCCTGTTGCGCGGGATCCACGTGGTGGTGCCGGCCGTCGGCGCGGGTCTGTGGTGGTTGCTGACCCTGCCGACGGTGACGCCTGGGCCGCCCTGGCTGGCGCCGACGCTGGCGCTGGGAGTGGTGGCCGCCGCGTTCCGGTCCGGCACCCGCCCGCCGATCAACTACGGTGGCGCGACTGTCAACACCCCGTTCGGAATGGTCCCGGTCGACCTGCTGCGTCAGGGGGCACGGGGGCCGGCGCTGGTCGCCGTGCTGGTCCTCGTGCAGCTGTTCCTGGGCTGAGCGGGCTCGTCCGCCCGGGGCCGGGCGCGGCACCACCAGGCGACCCGGCCGGACCGGCGGCCCGGTTTGGCGGTGCCGGCAGCGGGTAGCCCGGCAGCCTCATGCCCGCCGCGCAGCGAGGAGCCGGTGATGGTCGGACCGATGGCGCACTCCCGGGCGCGGCCCAACCCGGCCGACGGCAAACCGCCGGTGCGTCGCGCGGCGGCCTCGGCCGGGGTGCTGTTCCTGCTTGTCGGCGCGCTCGGCTTCGTGCCGGGGATCACCAGTGGTACTGACGCTCTGCACGTCGCCGGCCACGGTTCGGGCGGGTACCTGTTCGGCGTCTTCCAGGTGTCGGTGCTGCACAACCTCGTCCACCTGGCGTTCGGGGTGGCCGGCCTGGCGCTGGGCCGGACGGTCAGCGGCGCCCGGACGTTCCTGCTCGGCGGCGGTGCCATCTACCTGGTGTTGTGGTTGTACGGGCTGGCGGTGGACCACGACACCGGGGCGAACGTCCTGCCGGTGAACGACGCCGACGACTGGTTGCACCTGGGCCTCGGCCTGGGCCTGATCGCGCTGGGTGTCGGGACCGCTCGGCACCGTCGGTGACCAGCTGTTCCGGGGCGTGACCCGGCTCGCCCCGCCGTCGATTCCGTTTGATGCGGCAGGGCGGCGGGTAGTTGGCAGATCCCGACCCCAGCAGCGAATCGAGGGCGCCGATGTCGAGCCGGATCACCTGCGAGGTGCGCACCACGGCACCGGTGGCGGTCGTCCGGCTCAACGGCGCACTGGACCTGGACACCATGCGGTCGGTGCACCAGGCGCTCAACGGCGTTCTTGTCGCACAGCCGGACGCGCTGGTGGTCGACATGGCCGAGGTCGACGTCCGCGACCCGCTGGCGCTGTCCGTCTTCGCCGCGACCGCCCGGCAGGCCGAGGAGTGGCCGGCGGTGCCGGTAGTGCTCTGCTCCCCGTCGGTGGCGGCCGCGCGGTGGCTGGCCGAGTCGACCACCTGCCGGGTGGTCCCGGTCGCGCCGGACTGCGACGAGGCGACCCGGGCGGCGGGCGCGACGTCCGCGTTGCGGATGCGGGCCCGGCTGGAGCCGGTGGCCGGGGCCTGCCGGCGGGCCCGGGACCTGGTCACCGACGCGTGCGCGCGGTGGAACCTGCCCGAAGCGGCCGGACCGGCCGCGTTGGTGCTCAGCGAGTTGGTCGGCAACGTGGTCCGGCACGCCGGCACACCGATGCAGGTGACGGTGACCCTGCGCCGGCCGTATCTGCACCTCGCCGTGGTGGATGGCAGCAGCGCCCAGGCCCGGCCGGGCGGGACGGACCTGCACGCCGAGGGTGGGCGGGGCCTGCTGCTGGTCCGGGAGCTGACCCAGCGTTGGGGCAGTGTGCCGGCCGGTCCGGGCAAGGCCGTCTGGGCGATGCTGCCGGCGACCTGAGCATTCGAGGCGCTCGCGCCGGTACTGGCGATCTGACCGAAATTCCCGCTCTGGGCTGGTTACATGGTGCAAGGGTCGGGTAGGCACGCCCGTCCTTTCTGCCGTCACGACGGGGTGAGCAGCCATGCCCAAGCGGGTAACCACGGAACCCGGCCGCGATCGGGGCCCGGCGATCCTGGCACCGGCCCGCTTCGGGGGGTTCCCCGGAGCGGTACGGGCACCGGTCCCCGGCAGCTCGTTGATCAAATTTCTCGCCACCACCGATCACAAGCAGATCGGCGTGCTGTATCTGCTCACCTCCTTCGCCTTCTTCGTGCTGGCCGGCTTCGAGGCGATGGTGATGCGGGCCGAACTGGCCCGGCCGGGAATGCAGCTCCTCTCCCCGGAGCAGTACAACCAACTCTTCACCTCGCACGGCGCGGTGATGCTGCTGCTGTTCGCCACGCCCGCGGCGTTCGGGTTCGGCAACTTCATAGTGCCGATCCAGATCGGCGCGCCGGACGTGTCGTTCCCCCGGCTCAACGCGCTCGCCTACTGGCTGTACCTGTTCGGCGGGCTGATGGTGATCGGCGGCTTCCTCACCCCACAGGGGTCGGCGGACTTCGGCTGGACGGCGTACACCCCACTGAGCAGCGTGGAGAACTCCCCCGGCGTGGGCGCGAACATGTGGGTGCTCGGTCTGGTCGTCTCCGGCCTGGGCACCATCCTCGGCGCGGTCAACCTGATCACCACGATCCTCACCCTGCGCGCGCCCGGCATGACCATGTTCCGGATGCCGGTCTTCACCTGGAACATGCTCCTGACCAGCCTGCTGGTGATCCTGGTCTTCCCGCTGCTGGCCGCCGCGTTGCTGGCGCTCTCCGCCGACCGGCTGCTCAACGCGCACGTGTACGACGCCGCGACCGGCGGGCCGATGCTCTGGCAGCACCTGTTCTGGTTCTTCGGCCATCCCGAGGTGTACATCATCGCGCTGCCGTTCTTCGGCATCATCACCGAGATCATCCCGGTCTTCTCCCGCAAGCCGCTGTTCGGCTACACCGGGATCGTGCTGGCCACCGTCGCGATCACCGTGCTGTCCATGACGGTCTGGGCGCACCACATGTTCGCCACCGGCCAGGTGCTGCTGCCGTTCTTCAGCATCCTGAGTTACCTGATCGCCGTGCCGACCGGCGTGAAGTTCTTCAACTGGATCGGCACCATGTGGAAGGGCCAGCTCACCTTCGAGACGCCCATGCTCTTCGCCATCGGCTTCCTGGTCACCTTCCTGCTCGGTGGCCTCACCGGGGTGCTGCTGGCCAGTCCCCCGGTCGACTGGCACACCCACGACAGCTACTTCGTGGTGGCGCACTTCCACTACGTGGTGTTCGGCACCGTGGTCTTCGCGCTCTTCGGCGGCTACTACTTCTGGTGGCCGAAGATGACCGGGCGGCTGCTCGACGAGCGGCTCGGCAAGGCGCACTTCTGGACCATGTTCATCGGCTTCCACGGCACCTTCCTGGTGCACCACTGGCTGGGCGCCATGGGCATGCCCCGCCGGTACGCCGACTACCTGCCCACCGACGGCTTCACCACGCTGAACACCATCTCCACGATCTTCTCGTTCATCCTCGGCGCGTCCACCCTGTTCTTCATCTACAACGCCTGGAAGTCCTGGCGGTACGGGGCGATGGTGACTGTCGACGACCCGTGGGGCTTCGGCAACTCCCTGGAGTGGGCGACCAGCTGCCCGCCGCCGCTGCGCAACTTCGACCAGATGCCCCGGATCCGCTCCGAGCGTCCCGCGTTCGACCTGAAGTACGGCCCCCTCGTCGCGGATCTGGGCCGGGATCTGCCGCAGCGCACCACCAAGCCGCCGCAGCACTTCGCCGAGGAGTTGCGGATGGAGCACCACACGCCGGAGTCGCCCGCCGCCGAGGGCGCGCACGGCGCCCGGGAGGCAGTCGACTTCCAGCCGGCGCCGCGCTCCGGTGCCCGACCGGTGGACGTGCCGGAGCCCGAGGGCGTCCGCCGGCCGAGCTTCGAGCAGAGCGACGCGCCAAAGGACGCCGACGACCCACCGAAACCGCACGAGCGCTGGCGGCACCCGCACAGCGACGGCAACCCCGAAGAACGCTGACCGGCGTACGCCGAGAGGGCCGACACCCACCGGGTGTCGGCCCTCTCTCGTTCGTCCCGATCGGTGTGGCGCCGAGCCCGGGGCGGCGGCTCAGTCCCGGACGGGAGCCAGGCCGGCGGCGGTGAGCGAGCGACGTACCGCGGGCTGGACCCGGGTCAGTCGCAGCGGCACTCCGGTCCGCTCGGCGGCGTCCCGCCCCGCCATCAGCGCGGCGATCCCCCCGGCGTCGAAGCCACCCGCGCCGACCAGGTCGACGACCACCTCGCTGGGCTGGCCGGTGACCGCCTCCAACATGGCCCGGCGCAACTGGTCCGCCCCGTCTCGGTCGATCTCGCCGCCGACCTCGACCACCACGCGGTCGCCGTTCTGTTTCACCGAGATCCGGGTCTTGCCCGGGTCGGGTTCGGCGGCGCCGTTCTGCCAGGGCGGCGGCGCGTCGGCGAGCATCGCCTGACGCAGCCAGGTCAACGCCCGCGACAGCAGCCGCGACACGTGCATCTGCGAGATGCCGAACCGGGCGGCGATCTCGGCCTGGGTCTGGTTGCCGTAGAACCGCATCGCCAGGATCCGCCGCTCGCGCCAGGGCAGTCGGTGCAGCAGACCGCTCACCGTGACCCGGTCGTCGACCGACTCCAGGGCGTTGTCCGACTCGCCGACCAGGTCGCCGAACTCCGCGGAACTCTCCCCACCCACCGGCGCGTTGAGCGAGGCCGGACTGTAGCCGGCCGCCGACTCCAGCGCGGCGAGGATCTCCTCCTCCGGTGTCTCCAGCCGGGCCGACAGTTCGGCCACCGACGGGGCCCGGGACAACTCGCTGGTCAGCGCGGCGGTGGCCTGGCCGACCTCGAGGATCAGGTCACGCAGCCGGCGGGGCACGTGGACGCCCCACGTACGATCCCGGAAATGCCGTTTGATCTCACCCACGATGGTGATCGCGGCGTACGCCGTGAACGAGCCCCGTTCCGGGTCATACCGGTCGACGGCGTTCACCAGCCCCAACCGGGCCACCTGTTCCAGGTCCTCCAGTGGCTCGCCCCGCCCCCGGTAGCGGCGGGCCAGCCGACCCGCGAAGGGCAGCGCGAAGCGCACCAGGTCGTCGCGGGCTTCCCCGCGCCGTTCCGGCGGAAGCCCGGCGATCCGGGCCGCGTACGCGAGTGCCGCCGCGTCCAGGTCCTCCAGACCACGGTCGTTGGTTGGTGGTGCTGTGGTGGCCGTGGTCGTGCTCGTCTGTCCGAACATCCGCGCCTCCCTCAGGAAGGTCCCCCGCCCGGATCGGGAAACCGGTCGTGCGCGTGGTCGAGCCACGCACCGGGCCGGAAAAGTGGGTAAGTGACTGGGATGCCAGCGGGCGACACCACCTCTACGCAGCGCAATCTGGCCGTCGCAGCCAGCGATGTTCCCGCTCCGTAGGTACTCAATCACGGGACCCCGGGTTCGCGAGGAAGTTTCGGCGTGCTCCGCCTCAGGAGATCAGTAACCCCTGGTCGCCGCCGCTGTCGCGGAGCACGGCGAGGGCCGCTGCGGCCCCCAGCGGGGGCGGCACGGGCAGGTCGTACGGCTGGGCCCGCAGCACCTCGGTGGCCCGGCGGGTGGGCACCGCGGTGACCGGGTAGCCCCGGGCGGCGGTCCGGTCCAACGCCCGACGGCGACGCCCGAAGCCGGCCACCGCCAGCCACTGGGGCAGCCCGGCCAGCGCCGGTGAGCGCATCCCGGGCGGCTCGGGCAGCACGTCCACCGAGCTGAACGGCTCACTGCCGGCCAGCCACCACTCGGCCTCGTCGACGCTGCGCCGGGTGGCGTTCTCACACCAGTACGGCACCAGCCCCGCCCGCACCACCTGCCACGGGTCGAGCAGCCGCCCGCATTCCACCACCAACCGGTCCCCGGTCTTGCCGGCACCGCGCAACCACCGCCGGTACAGGTCGGCCACTGCCGCGCTCAGTGCCGCCGGCCGGGGCACCAGCACCCGGTGCAGCGGGTGCCGGTGCCCGGTGGACCACTCCCCCACTGCCGATTCGAAGCCCGGGTCGACGTCCTGCTCGGCGTAACCGGACGGGACGGTGACCTCCGGTGGCTCCCAGCGGGCCGCGTCGCCGCCGACGGAGCGCAGCACCTGGCGCAGCGCGTGGCTGTCCGGGTGGAAGTCGACAGGGTCCAGCCCACTGGCCGGGCAGCCGACCTGGAAGCTGTGGCCGGAACCGCGCTCCAGCACCGGCCAGGTTCGCCCGTCGCGGACCAGCACCACCGGGGCACCCGGGAGCAGCCGATCGGTCAGGAACCGCGCGTACGCGGCCGGCAGGGCCCGCCACGCGGCGGTCAGCGACACCGTGGCCCCGATCAGCGGGCCCCGGCTGGCCGGGCAGTGCACCTGGCGCAGGTGCAGGTCGGCGTTGCCGGCGATCAGCCGGGCGGCCAGTGCCGCGCCGTGCGCCAGTGCGTCCGCCGGGCGGTCCACCGCGCCGTCGGCCCAGTGCACCGTCATCTCGAAGCCGGCCGGCAACCACGGCACGCCGAGGGCCACCGCGAGGTGTGCCGCCGCACCGTGCGGCGAGCCGATCAGCACTCCGGGATAGCGCCGGCGGGGGTACTGGTCGACGAACCAGCGGGCCACCCGGGCGGCGTCCACCTCGTCGACCTGGGCCACGGTGAGGGCGACCCGGCCGGCGGCGCGGATGACCGCGGCGCGGCGTACCGGCTCCGGGGCGCCCGGGAAGCGCGACGTCGGTCCGGTGTGCCCGAGGTCGGCGCAGTCCTCTCCGCGCAGCGCGCGGGCGGTGGCGGCGACCAGCACCCGGGCGGCGCTGCCCGCGGCCACGACCCGGTCGCCGGCCAGACCGGCGCCATCGGCCGTGAGCCCCTTGTGCACCTTGTGCACCGGCCCCACCTTGCCTCGTTCGCTCACCACGCGGGCCGGCTTCCCGTACCGATGGGGTTCAAACGGGGCATCACCCACCCGGCAGCACATTCCGCTGATCGGCGGGGTCCGACGGTCATCACCGTCGTTCGGCGACGATCGGCGGGAGCGGGCCGGCAACCCGCCTTCTCCCACCTGCCGGGACATGGACGGTGATCGACCCGGTTTTCTTGACATCGGGGTGTCCGAGTCGACGAGATAGCGCGGTTTCACCAAGGCCGAGTCGGTCTCGGCCATCACAGTGACAACACGCGACGGGCGGCCCGGGTTTTGCCAGGGCCAGGGCGGGCACTTCCGGGGCCATGCGCACTGACGACACCAGCGAGCCAGCCGCCGCCACGATCATCCCGTACGAGGACGGCCCGCTGTTGGTCCGCGGCGACTTCGAGCTGGTCACGCCGGACGGCGAGCGCATCGACGCGCGCCGGGGGACCGTGGCGTTGTGCCGGTGCGGCAAGTCGGCGCTCAAGCCGTTCTGCGACGGCACCCACAAGGCGATCAACTTCCGCGCGGGCACCGCCCGCGAGGGCTGACCGGCAGCCACGTGTAGCAGCCAGCCGGAGCTCCCACACCGCACCCGAGGGGTATGCGCCCGAGGCCCGGCGGTGCCACCGCCGGCCTCGGGCGTGAGCAGCTTCTCCGGTCAGACCAGAGCGGTGGGGTCCGGCAGGGCCACCGGGGTCGACGCGACGAGCGAGATGGTCGGTGGCACGGTCGGCGGGGCGGGTGACCGCAGCGAGCTGCGGCCGGCGGCCCAGCTGCCCAGCAGGTGCGCGGCGAACAACCGGTCCACCGCCAGCCCGGCCGCCGCCCCGAACAGCACGTCGGCGGCGAGGGCCGGTTCGACGCGGACCAGGCCACCGCACATGTCGTGGGCGGCGATCTGCTCGTGCACCGCGTCGGCCTCGACGTGCTCGTCGAAGAAGCGGGTGGCCACCTCGTCGAGGCCGAGCCGGCGCAGCCCGTTGCCGTAGCGGCGGTTCGGTAGCGAGGAGGTCATCTCGAACGCCGCCAGGTGCCCGAGCAGCGCGCCGCGCCACCGCCGGTGCAGGCCGAACAGCGACATCAGGTTGTTTGTCGCAAGGGTCACCGCGGGTGCCGCGTCCAGGTGGGCGCCGTACCCGGTGTCCAACCCCAGCCGTTCGAGGGTGCGCCGGAACAGTTCGGCGTGCATCCGGTCCAGCCGGCCGTTGCCGTACTCGTCGGTTTGGATCTCCACCAGGGCCGCCTTGGCCGGCCCGCCCAGGCGGGGCAGCGCCCAGCTGTGCGGGTCCGCCTCGCGCAGGTGGTAGACGGAGCGGTGGGTGGCGAACTCGCGGAACTGGGTGAGGTCGGCGTGGCGCTGCAGCGTCGCGGCCAGCGGCGGGCCGTCGTCGGCCGCGACCAGCTCGGCCAGACCGGCCGCCACCCCGGCGGCCGGGACCGCCGGTGCGCCGACCAGCCGGCGCAGCGCCGCCTCGAAGGGCCGTTCGGCTTCGGCGCGCAGCGCGAGCAGCGTCGGCTGCCACTCCCACGTCTCGTCCACCCCGCACCAGCCCCGGTAGTGCAGCTCGTAGCAGAGGAACAGGGTGAGCTGAAGGTCCTCATCCGTGATCGGGTCGGCCGGGTCGAAGCCCCCGCCGAGCCCGGCCGGCAGGTCGTGCGGCGGGCGGCGGAGGGCGTCGAGCAGCGCGGCGGAGACCGGGCCGCGCGACCGCGGTAGGGTCGCCGGACCGTAACGGCGGTCAGCCGACTCGGACATGACACCTCCAGGCTTGTCGGGCCGCTTCTGATGCCCTGGCCGAGAGCGGCTAAACAAGGTCATCCGCGTTCGCGCTGAGTTCCACCTGCTCCCGTACCTTGCGGGCCGGAGCGCCATCGGCGTACAGACCGCGCAGGTCGGCGAACGCCGGCTCCGGCGGCGCCAGCGACACCGCCGGGTCGACGACCGCCTCCAGTACGCAGGGGCGGTCCGCGGCGAGCGCCTCGTCCCAGGCCGCGCCGACCAGCTCCGGGCGGTCCACCCGCACCCCGTGCAGCCCCAGCAGGCGGGCCCAGCCGGCGTACGGCACGTCGGGGCGGCGGTTGGCCGGGTCGGCCGTCGGCTGCCGGCCGCCACCCATGCCGTTCTGGTCCCGGTTGTTGAGCACCAGCACCACCAGTCGCGGGTCGCGCCACCGCTGCCAGTGGTGCGACACGGTGATCAGCTCGGCCAGGCCGTTGAGTTGCATCGCCCCGTCGCCGACAAGCGCGATCACCGGCTGGTCGGGGGCGGCGAGCTTGGCGGCCACCGCGTACGGCAGCGCACAGCCCATCGAACCCAGGGTGCCGCAGAGCTGCGCGTTCACCCCGGGTGGCAGGGTGAGGTGCCGGGCGTACCAGTAGAGGACCGAGCCGACGTCGACCGCTACCGCGCCGGTGCTCGGCAGGCGGGCCGACAACTCCTGGAGTACGAGCTGCGGGTTGACCGGGTCGGCGGGCGCGGCGACCCGCTCGGCGGCGGCCTCCCGCCACCGGTCCACCGAGCTCTCCACGGTCGCTCGCCAGCGTTGTTCGGGTCGCCCCCGCAGTCGGGTCAGCAACGCCCGCAACGTCTCGGCGGCGTCGCCGACGAGCGGCACGTCGGCCGGGTAGCGGGTGCCGATCCGGCGGCCGTCGATGTCGATCTGCACCGTACGGGCCTGCTCGGGCATCGGGAAGTAGTCGGTCCACGGGTCGTTGGTGCCCACCATCAGCAGGGTGTCGCAGCCGCCCATCAGCTCGGCGGCGGCCGGGGTGCCGACCTCGCCGAGCACCCCGGTGTGAAACGGCAGCCGCTCGTCGAGCACCGGCTTGCCGAGCAGTGAGCTGGCGACCCCGGCACCGAGCCGGTCGGCCACCTCGATGATCTCCGGGGCCGCGTCCCGCCCACCCTGGCCGACCAGGATCGCGACGCGTTGGCCGCCGCCGAGCAGTTGCGCGGCGGCGTCGAGGTCCACCTCGTGCGGCAGCACCCGGGCCAGCGGCTCGCCGGGGGTGGCCGAGACCACCCCGACGGCGGTGGTCTGCACGTCGGGCACCAGGGTTTCCTGCAACTCCCGGGGCAGCACGACGCAGGTCGGGCTGCGGGTCGCCGCCGCGGTACGGAATGCCTGGTCCAGCAGCGCGGCCACGTCCTCGGGGTTGCGCCCGTAGCGGACGAACTGGTTGCAGACGTCGCCGAAGAGCCGACTCAACCCGATCTCCTGGTGTGCGCCGCCGAGCGGCCCGGAGATGTCCTCCCCGACGATCGCCACCACCGGTTTGCTGTCCAGCTTGGCGTCGTACAGGCCGTTGAGCAGTTGCACGGCGCTGGGCCCCTGGGTGGCGAGGCACACCCCGATGCCGCCGGTGAACTTGGCGTGCCCGGTGGCCATGAACGAGGCCGTCTCCTCGTGTCGGGCCGGGATGAACGCCGGCTCGCCGCCGGCGCGCTCCAACGCCTCGACAATCGGGGCGATCGCCGCACCCGGGTAGCCGAAGGCGCGCGGCACCCGCCAGGCCAGCAGCCGCTCCACCACGAGATCAGCCACCCGGCGCTCAACCATCGCCGCGTCCCGGTGTGCCGGGGTCGACGTAGCGCAGCACCGCGCCGACGCCGTCGGTGAGCTCGGGTGCCTCCTCCGGGCCCAGCACGGTCAGTGCCGCGTCGGTGCCGACGAGCGCGCGGACCAGCGCGGCGTCGGCGCGTACCCGTTGCGGGTCGGCCACCGACATCGCGGCCAGCTGCTCCGCGTCGACGGCGATCTCGGTGGGCTCCGCGCCGATCCACAGCTCGCCGTCGGCCGACGGGTCGTCCACAATGATCATGGTGTCGACCTGGTTGCGTTGCAGGGCCGAGACGACCGCGTCGAGACCACCGCCGACATCCTCCTGCACGCCGAACTTGTCGAGCGCGGCGGCGATCCGCTGGTCGGCGACCTCCGCGATGGTCTGCACGGTGAGGTCGTCGAGCATCGTCTGGTCGGCGCCGCCGGCCCGGGATCCGGCGTCGGTGCGGACCACGAGGTCCTGCCACCGCTCCGGCATCTGCGCGGCGATCATTCCGGTGGCGCGCACGTCACCGGCGACCACCACGACGTCCGCGCCGACCTTCTCGGCCAGGTCCACCGTCGCGGCGGTGACGTCGCCGGCGTTCTGGTGCCAGGCCTCCATGGCGGCGCGCTGATAACGCGACTGGGACCAGCCGCCGGGCTTCGCCCGACGCAGCGGGAACTCGTCCCGGCCGGCGACATGGGCCCGCCGGGGAACCCCGCCGGCGCTGACCGCCATGGCGTCGGCGCCCATCCGGTCGGCCACCACCCGCACCCAGGCGACCTGTTCGCCGCGTTGGGCGAGCAGCGGCATCACATGTGGCAGCGGCGCGAAACTGGCCAGGTCACGCAGCGGCGGCGCGGACAGGTACTCGGAGAGCACCACCCGTCCGTGACTGGCGAAGACCGCCAGGCCGTAGTCGCCGACCATCGGGTCGTGCCCACGGATCACCCGGTCCAGCGCGGCGATGCTCGCCTCGTCGGCCCCCTGGTCGGCGAGTTGACTCTGCAAGGCGCGCCACCGCAGGTCCAGTGCGGGATGGGCGTCCTCCGTGTCGGCGGAGGCGTCCAGGTACACCGAGCACCACGGCCCGGGACGGTCGTAGAGCGGGCGCAGGAAGGACAGCTGCATGCTCGACCCCTTTCCAGCTCGGCCCCCCGCTTACCCCTGTCGCCCGCGATGTCACCTCGCGGCCGTGAGCCCGTGACGAGGTTTCATTCACGTCGTTCAACCCAGGACGTCGATACCATCTGTGCACACACGCGGACTCTCGGTGGTGGAAATGGACAGCGGACTCGACAGCCGACGGATCGTGCACCCGACGGAGCGAATCGTCACCGGGCGCCTGATCCGCCTGTTGGACGGCTACACCCGCGAGGTACGCATCGGTCAGCCGGTGCTGGTGGCGGTGCTCGCCGCGGCGGCGGTCGCCCGGCTCCCCGCCCTGCTGCTACGCGCGCTGTTCTCCTTCGGCGGTGGCGGCACCCGCCGACGGTGGAAGGAGCTGAAGCAGGGCCCGGAGTACCTGGTCACCCCGGTGCGCCTGCGCAACACCGCCGGGCAGCTCTGCGAGGTGGAGCTGCACGGGCACCTGCCGCAGAGCGCCCTGCACCCGGCGGACCAGGTGCAGCTCACCCTGCGACCGCAACGCGACCCGGAACTGCCGCCGCGCATCGAGCGGATCGTCAACCTCACCACCGGGCAGTTGCTCACCCCGCGTACCGCGACGCTCTGGTCGCACCTCGGACCGCCGCTGCTGTTGCAGGCGTTCCTGGGCGCGCTGCTGGTCGCCGGCATCACGGCCTGCTCCGCACTGACCTGACCGCGCACCGGCAGACGCCGGGAAGGGCGGCGAGTCGACCGGGCCGGGGCGACCTCGCGGTCAGCCGACCCGGGCGGGCTCGCGGGCCGGTACGCGGTCGGTGCCGAGCATGCCCCGGCGGCGGGCCCAGCGCTCGAAGATCAGGGTGGCGAAGGGCGGCACGGCGCAGGCCAGCGCCACGACGGTGGCCGGCAGGCTCCACCGGTGCAGCCGGGCCACGGCCAGCACCAGCAGGACGTACGCGACGAACAGACCGCCGTGGATCGGACCGAAGATCTGCACGCCCAGCTCGTTGCTCGGCGGGCCGTACTTGACCAGCATGCCGACCAGCAGAGCCAGCCAGGAGCAGGCCTCGGCGATCGCCGCCGCGACGAACAACCTGGTCACCTTCTCGCGCATCCGCACGCCACCACCCTTCGAGCCGCAATGCTAACGGGGCGGTCTGACCGGGCTATCAGGGCGGGCAGGTGGGTAGGAAAGGAACCTCGGGTCTTCCCCCGCCCGCCGCTGACGTGCGAGGTTAGGGGTGGCCAGCGGTGACAGGGTGGTGACCATGGGCGAGGACGTCGGCGTACGAACCTTCAGTCGTGAAGATCGGGCCCGCTATCGCGACAAGGTCCGACGCTGTCTGGACGTCTTCGCCGAGATGCTGCGCGAGTCGCGCTTCGACGTCGACCGGCCGATGACCGGCGTGGAGATCGAGCTGAACCTGGTCGACGAGGCGTCGAATCCGGCGATGCGCAACGCCGACGTGCTGGCGGCCGTCGCCGATGAGAGCTTCCAGACCGAGCTGGGCCAGTTCAACGTCGAGATCAACGTGCCGCCACGGCGGCTGACCGGCACCGGCACCGCGGACTTCGAGGAGTACGTCCGGGCCAGCCTGAACGCCGCAGAGGTGAAGGCGCGGGCGATCGGCGCGCACATGGTCATGATCGGGATTCTGCCGACGTTGCGTCCCGAGCACCTGACCGCCGCGACGCTCTCCGCCAACCCCCGCTACAAGCTGCTCAACGAGCAGATCTTCGCGGCGCGCGGCGAGGATCTGCCGATCGCGATCAGCGGCGTGGAACGCCTGGCGGTCACCGCCGACACGATCACCCCGGAGGCGGCCTGCACCAGCACCCAGTTCCACCTGCAGGTCAGCCCGGCGCAGTTCGCCGACTACTGGAACGCCGCCCAGGCCATCGCCGGCATCCAGGTCGCGGTCGGCGCGAACTCGCCGCTGTTCTTCGGCCGGGAGTTGTGGCGCGAGACCCGCATTCCGCTGTTCCAGCAGGCCACCGACACCCGGTCGGAAGAGATCAAAGCCCAGGGGGTACGCCCCCGGGTCTGGTTCGGCGAACGCTGGATCACCAGCGTGTTCGACCTGTTCGAGGAGAACGTGCGCTACTTCCCGGCGCTGCTGCCGGTCTGCGACCCGGAGGACCCGGTGCAGGCCCTGGCGGCCGGCGAGGTGCCCAATCTCGCCGAGTTGCGCCTGCACAACGGCACCGTCTACCGGTGGAACCGCCCGGTGTACGACGTGTCGCGCGGCCGACCGCACCTTCGGGTGGAGAACCGGGTGCTACCCGCCGGCCCGACGGTGGTGGACACCGTCGCCAACGGCGCGTTCTACTTCGGGCTGGTGCGGGCCCTCGCCGACTCGGACCGCCCACTGTGGTCACAGATGTCGTTCAGCGCCGCCGAGGAGAACTTCACCAACTGTGCCCGGCACGGCATCGACGCGCAGGTGTTCTGGCCGGGCCTGGGCTACCTGCCCGTCACCGAGTTGGTGCTGCGCCGGCTGCTACCCCTGGCGTACCACGGCCTGGACCGGTGGGGGCTGGACCCGGGCGAGCGCGACCGGCTGCTCGGCATCATCGAGCAGCGTTGCCTGACCAGCCGCAACGGCGCGACCTGGCAGGTGGAGACGCTGCACCGGTTGGAGGCCACCGACCACCTGGACCGGCCGGAGGCGCTGCGGGAGGTGGTCCGCCACTACGTGGACCTGATGCACAGCAACCGGCCGGTGCACGAGTGGCCGATCCCGTAGCCGCCCCGCCGGGTCAGCCGCGCGGGGTGGGCACACCGAAGAGGTCGATGATGCCGCCGGGAAGTTGGGCGAGCAGGTCGTGCCGCTCGTCGTCGTCGAGCGCCTCGGCGACGGTACGCAGCACCGCCTGGGCGTGTTGACGCACGTGGTCGGCGTTCGCGACCTGTTCGCGGTCTCCGACGTGCTTCAGGAAATCGCCCACATCCCACCGGCGGCCCTGCGGGTTGCGCGTGACGGACCCGTTCAACCGCTCCGGTAGCTGTGCCGCCAGGTTGTCGGCCTCCTGTCCGGCGAGCCGTTCACCGAGCACCGACAGGACGGCCTGCACGGACCGCACTGCCTCGTTCTCACCGAGGCCCGCTCGCTGTCGTACCGTGGCGATCATCTGCTCGTACTCCATGACCCGCTCCTTCGCTTCTCCTCGACATGCCGTCGGGCCGGCCTGCGGACGAACGGGGCGAGTTCCCAGGGCTCCCGGTCACAAACGGGGGTGACTATCGAGCCGGACGTTCGTCATCGAACGGGCAGTTCCGCGGGCGGGGGGTCGTCGCGCAGCCGGCTGTAGAGGTAGCCGTCGCGCCACTGACCGGCCCGGAACTCGCAGGCCCGGATGACGCCTTCGAACTGGAAGCCGGCCTTCTCCAGCGACCGTTGCTCGGCCACGTTCTCCGGGTGGGTGCCGGCCTGGATGCGCTGTGCCGGGGTGTGCTGGAAGAGGTAGTCGCAGAGCAACGCCTGCGCCCGCCAGCCGATGCCCCGACCGCGCCACGGCGGCAGCAGGACGATGCCGATCTCCCAGTACGACGCCCGCCCGGCAGACCGCCGGGAGGTGTAGCTGACGATGCCGGCGGCGGCCTGCTCCTGCTCGACCTCGACGACGAGCCGCCCGTCGTCGTCGCCGAGGTAGCCGTCGACGGCGAACCGCCGCGCGGGTTGCCCCGCGTCGAGGAAACCGGCCCAGTCCAGCCCGATCAGACCCGGCTCGGTGCGCAACCTCTGGAAGATCACCAGGTCGGGCTCGGCAACCGGCCGCAGTCGGACAGTGAGCTCGGTGGAGACAGGTATCGACGTGCCTTCACTTTCCATGCCGACACGCTAGCCGCCCGGACAGCGGGAGACGCTCACGGAGTTCGCGCCGCCTGCCCGCAGAGCGACCGGCGGCGGTGGCCGAGCTGGTGGTCGGCTCCTATAGAGCTGAATCGTTTACGACATCACCCATCCGGACCGATCACGACATCACCCGTCCGGCCGCTCGACCCGGCAGGGGGCACCCCCGGCAGCCGGGCCGAATCGTTTGTGACATCAGCTCCAAAGGCAGTGCGCGAAGCACTTCCCCGCCGGGGGACCTGCCGCCCGGTCAGACAGTGAGCAGCACCTTCGTACAGTCGTCCTGTTTCTTCTGGAAGAGCTGGTAGCCCTTCGGGGCGTCGCGCAGCGGCATCCGGTGGCTGACGATGAAGCTCGGGTCGATCTCGCCACGCTGGATCCGCTCCAGCAGCGGCCGGGTGTAGCGCTGGACGTGGCACTGACCGGTGCGCATGACAAGCGACCGGTTCATGAACGCGCCCATCGGGAATTTGTCCACAAAGCCGCCGTACGCGCCGACGACCGAGACCACCCCGCCCGAGCGGCAGGCCAGGATCGCCTGGCGTAGCGCGAACGGCCGCTCCGTCTCGACCCGGGCGGCCTGCTTCACCCGGTCGTAGGCGTACATCGCGGCGTTGCCGTGGTGACCCTCCAGGCCTACCGCGTCGATGCACGCGTCGGGCCCCCGACCGGCGGTCAGCTCGTTCAGGGTGTCCAGCACGTCCACCTCCTCGTAGTTGATCGTCTCGGCACCGAGGTGTTCCGCGGCGAGCCGCAGCCGGTACGGGTACCGGTCGATGACGATCACCCGTTCCGCGCCGAGCAGCCGGGCGCTGGCCGCGGCGAACAGCCCGACCGGCCCGGCGCCCCAGACGGCGATCACCTGCCCGGGTTTGATGTCGCACATCTCGGCGCCCATGTACCCGGTGGGGAACACGTCGGCGAGCATCACCGCCTGGTCGTCGCGGACCTCGTCGGGCACCTTGAGCGGGCCGACGTCGGCGAACGGCACCCGGGCGTACTCGGCCTGACCGCCGGCGTACCCGCCGAGCAGGTGGGAGTAGCCGAAGATGCCGGCCGGCGAGTGCCCCATGATCTTCTCGGCGATGCCGGCGTTCGGGTTGGAGTTCTCGCAGACCGAGTAGAGGCCGCGTTGGCACGACGAGCAGTGCCCACAGGCGATCGGGAAGGGCACCACCACCCGGTCGCCGGGCTTGAGGTTGCGTACCTGCGGACCGACCTCGACGACCTCACCCATGAACTCGTGGCCGAGGATGTCGCCCTTGCGCATCGCGGGGATGTAACCGTGGTAGAGGTGCAGGTCGGAGCCGCAGATCGCGGTGGTGCTGATCCGCACGATCGCGTCCCGGGCGTTCATGATCTTCGGGTCGGGTACGTCGATGACCTTGACCTTGTCGGTGCCCATCCAGGCGTTGGCTTTCATCCTCTGTCCCTTTCGGAGCGGGCGGTCATCGGCGCGACGCCGGCAGCGGCTGGGCGGGCCGCTGCATGGCCTGCTGGCGTACGGAGATGCCGTTGGGGCTGCCCTCGGAACGGACCACCTCGCCGGTCTCCAGCACCTGCTTGAACCGGCGCAGGTCGTCCCGGACCTGCTGCTCGGGTTCCTCGCCGAAGAGCTTGGCCACCGCCCGGCCGAGCGCGCCGGCCGGCGGCGCGTAGCGCAACTCGACCCGGACCTCGGTGCCCCGGTCGCCGGGTGCCGGTACGAAGCGGACCCGCCCGGCGTTCGGCACCCCGGTCCCCGCCACCGAACGCCAGGTGATCGACGTGTTCGGCCGATCCTCGATGATCTCGGCGTCCCACTCGACCCGGTGCCCGCCCGGCCCGCGGGCGGTCCAGTGCGAGCGGCGCAGGTCGTCGGCGCGCACCGACTCCAGGTGCGTCATGAACCGCGGCAGGTTCTCCAGGTCGCGCCAGAACCGGTACGCCTCGGCGGGTGACCGGTTCACGGTCACCGCGATCTCCACCCGGATCATCCGCGCCCGCGCGCGTCGGGCCCGGCTGATCCGCACGGCGGAGAGCACGTCGACGGCCGCGATACCGGCGACCGCGAGGGTGGTCAGCGCGACCCGGCGGCGGCGGTCACCGTCACGGTCGGCGAGAGCCCGCCCGAGCATGGTCAGGTCCATCGCGTCGCCGGCCACCCGGCTCCACGCCCAGCCGGCGGGGCGACGACCGCCGAGCAGTCCGGCGGCGCTGCCCAGCTCGCGCACGCCTACCGCCGGGAGCACGGCCCGCGCGGCCGCGGAGTCGTCCACCCCGGTCAGTCGCGCGAGCGGGCCGGGCGCGACCAGGGCGCCCACGCCCAGCGCCAGGCTCAGCAGACCCAGCGCGCTCGGCAGCGTCGCCGGCACCGGCCCGTCCAACTCGGGTAGGAGCACAGTCTCGACACGGCTCATGTCCGTTTCCTCCGGTGCACGTCACCACCGGCGCACCGCGGAGCGCGGTGCACCTGCCCCGTGACGCTATGCGGTACTGGTGACCCATGCGCCCGATTCAGACACAAGAGCCCGTGCGCGCGGCCCGCGTGGAATGTCGCCCCGTCAACAGTCAACATAACGACATTGACCGATTTGGATCAGCTACGGAACGTTAGCGTCAGCTCACCCGTCTCGCCGTCGGAAGGATCACGCCCGTGAGCCGCGCACCGCTGCGCCACCTGACCGCCACCATCGCCGTCGCAGTCCTCGTCGGGCCGGCCGCCGCGCCGGGCGCCGCGCGTACCCCCGGGTCCTCGACGCCCGCGCCGGGCCAGGTCCGCACCGTGGTGCGGGACGCGGCGACCGGCGCACCGGTCCCCCGGGCCTGCGCCGCGCTCGTCCCGGTGGACGCCGCCGCGCTGACCGCGGTCACCATCGGGGAGGACCAGGTCGGTCGGGGCGGGGGCTGCTCCGACGAGCAGGGTGTCCTGCTGAGCAGCGAGGTCGCCCCCGGGGCGTACCGGCTGCTGGTGCGCCCCTACGACGCGACGGTGCACGGCTGGCAGTGGGTGGGCCGGCACGGCGGCACCGGCGAGCGCGAGCGGGCCCAGGTGGTCCAGGTCCGCTCGGGTGCGATGACCGACGCGCCGAACGTCCGGCTCGATCCGGCGGGCACCGTCGTCGGGGTGGTGACCGACGCGGCGACGGGCGCCCCCGTCCCCCGCGCGCGGGTGATGGTGGTGCCCTACGTGCCGGACCCGAAGTACGACGACCACGGCCCCATGACGGACGAGAACGGTCGTTACACGATCACCGGCCTCGGCCCGTACCGCTGGCCGGTGCAGTTCGCCGCGGCCGGGTTCGCGACAGTGTGGTCCGGTGGGGTGGGCAGTCGGGCGCAGGCGCGGACGGTACGGGTGCGCCCCCAGCAGAGCGCCACACTGAACCAGGCGCTGCCGGCCGGGACACCGCTCACCGGGACGGTACGGGTCGACGAGCTGCTCACCTACGCGCAGGTGATCGCGTTCGACGCGGCGACCGGGGACCTGGCCGGCGTGGCGGACGTGGGCGACGCGTATCTCCTGCGCCTGCTCCCCGGGCAGCGGGTGAAGCTGCGCTGCGACTGCTCGTACGCCCAGTCGGTGTGGCACCGCGACGCCGCCGGCTTCGACGCGGCGACCCCGGTGCGGGTCCGCCGGACGCCGACCGTCGTGGACTTCGACCTCGGCTGAACCGGCGGACCGGACCAGGCACGGTCCCGGCCACCAGGAGGAGTTAACAACTGCCCACACCGGGTACGCAGCGGCGCTGCCGCCAACGGCCGGGGAGGTGGGATGACGGCTACCAGGGCCTTCTTCGAGCGGTTGACGGCTGCCGGCCAGGACCCACGGTTCAGCAAGGTCCGCGCGAGCGTGCGCTTCGACATCCGGGACGGGGACCACCTCGATCAGTGGCTCCTCGACATCGACAACGGCCGGATGCGGGTGACCCGCAGCGGCCAGCCGGCCACCACCGTGATCATGGTTTCCGCGCAGGTAGCGGACG
This sequence comes from Micromonospora sp. NPDC049047, assembly GCF_040649135.1. Classification (NCBI taxonomy): domain Bacteria; kingdom Bacillati; phylum Actinomycetota; class Actinomycetes; order Micromonosporales; family Micromonosporaceae; genus Micromonospora; species Micromonospora sp. NPDC049047. The sequence goes on along the minus strand of NZ_JBEZEY010000001.1, from coordinate 636,199 downwards.
CGATGGCACGTGGCGAGGTGAACGGGCTGGCGGCGATCACCCGGGGCGAGATCCTCGTCGACGGCGACCTCAGCCTGGCGTTGCGGCTCGGGCGACTGTTCCCACGGGAACCGGAGCCGGCGGAGCACGGCGGCCCGGACGGCGGCCGGTGACCGATGCAGGACATCCACGGCACCGTGGCGTGCATCGACGGGAACACCTTCATGGTGTCCGACACCAGTGGCGATGTGGAGTCGTCCCCCAATGCCCCGGTCGGGCTGTTCGCCGCCGACACCCGCTTCCTGTCCCGCTGGATGCTCTTCGTCAACGGCGAGTGCATGACCGCGCTGTCGGTGGACGACAGCCAGTACTACGAGGTCACCTTCTTCGTGGTGCCGGGCGCGGCGGTCGACTACGTGGAGGCCGACCTGTCCGCCATCCGGCGCAGAAGGATCGGCCCGGACCTCACCGAGTCGGTGACGATCTTCAACTACGGCGAGCAGGAGATGGAACTCGACATCCGCCTGGAGGTGGCTGCCGACTTCGCCGACATCTTCGAGATCAAGTTCGACGTCGGTGAGAAGGTCGGCAGGCACTACACCGAGGTCGGCCCGAACGAGTTGCGCCTGGGGTACCGGCGGTCCACCTACCACCGCGAGGTGGTGGTCACGGCCAGCGAACCCGCCGAGTACGACCCGCACGGCCTCCGGTTCACCGTCCGACTGGGCTCCGGAGAGCAGTGGTCCACCCGCCTGCAGGCGACGATGCGGGCGCTGCGTCCGGACGGCGTCGACCTGCGCTCCGCGCTGCGGGCGCTGCGCCCGGACGACTCCACCCTGCCCCGCAGCCTGCGGGCCTGGGTCGCGGCGGCCCCGACCCTGGACACCGACAGCGTCGCGCTGCAGCAGGTGTACCACCGCAGCCTGGTGGACCTGGCGGCGCTGCGCTTCGCCCCGCTCTCGCTGAGTGGCGCGACAGTGCCCGCGGCCGGGCTGCCCTGGTTCATGACCCTGTTCGGCCGCGACAGCCTGCTTACCTGCCTGCAGACCCTGCCCGTCACCCCGTCGTTGACCCCGCCGACGCTGCGGATCCTCGCCTCGCTACAGGGTGTCCGCAGCGACGACGTGCTGGAGGAGGACCCCGGCCGGATCCTGCACGAGTTGCGCTACGGCGAGTCGGCCGCGTTCGAGGAACAGCCGCACTCCCCCTACTACGGCACTGTGGACGCCTCGCCGCTGTTCGTGGTGCTGCTCGACGAGTACGAACGGTGGAGCGGCGACACGGCGCTGGTGCGCGAGTTGGAGCAGGAGGCCCGCGCGGCCCTGGCGTGGATCGACGACTACGCGGACCTGACGTCCACCGGTTATGTCTGGTACGAGCGACGCAACCGCGCCACCGGCCTGGAGAACCAGTGTTGGAAGGACTCCTGGGACAGCATCTCCTACGCCGACGGAAGGCTGCCGGGCTTCCCGAGGGCCACCTGCGAAACCCAGGGGTACGCCTACGACGCGAAGATCCGTGGGGCTCGCCTGGCCCGTACCGTCTGGGGTGACCCCTACCTCGCCGACCGGTTGGAACGCGGCGCGGCGGCGCTGTACGACAGGTTCAACAGGGACTTCTGGCTCGCCGACCGCGGCTACTACGCCCTCGCACTGGACCACGACGGCACCCCGGTCGACAGCCTGTCGTCAAACATCGGGCATCTGCTGTGGAGCGGCATCGTGCCGCCGGAACGGGCCCCGCAACTCGTCGAGCACCTGATGGGTCGGGAGCTCTTCTCCGGTTGGGGTGTGCGGACCCTCGCCGAGGGGCAGCGCCGCTACAACCCGCTCGGCTACCACAACGGCACCGTCTGGCCCTTCGACAACTCGTTCATCGCCTGGGGTCTGCGCCGTTACGGGTTCACCAGCGAGGCGGGCCGCATCGCCGAGAGCATCCTGTCCGCGGCCACCTTCTTCGAGGGTCGACTGCCCGAGGCCTTCGGCGGGTTCGACCGCAACACCACCCGCTACCCGGTCCGGTATCCCACCGCCGGCAGCCCGCAGGCGTGGTCCAGCGGCGCGTCCGTGCTGCTCCTGCGCACCATGCTCGGCCTCAACCCGCACGAGGACCACCTGGCCGTGGACCCCGCGCTCCCGTCCGCCTTCGGGCGGATCGCGCTGCTGGACATCCCCGGCCGCTGGGGCAAGGCCGACGCCTTCGCCAGGCAACGCCCCGACCAGCACCGGTCGTAGGGTGCCGGTCAGCTGACCGTCGGCATTCCGTCCTCCGGAATCCACTGTGCCGCCGTGCCACCTCGTCGATCAGCACCCGATCACCGGCTCGCACCCGCCGGTCCGAGCACCATGACGCGGGTGGGCTCATCGATCGCGACCAGCGCCCGACTCAAACTCACCTGCGTCTCCCGGTTGCCGCGTCCCAACTGCGTCGACAGCACCCCGGCCAGCTCGGCCGTCGCACCGTCGGGCACCAGGACGACCGCCGCCCGCCAGGCACTGCGCGCCACCTCGTCGTCGGCGTCGGGGACAACGGGCGGGTTTCGCCGGTGGCCTGACGGCGGCGGTCGACTAGGGTTCGGGCATGGTCGATCGGCGCCAGGTGTTGAACTTCCGCGTCCGGGCCCAACAACTCGACCGAGACACGGGCACGCTCGCCGACACCGCCGTCCTGGACATCGGTGTGCAGAACACCGGGCCGGACGGCGCCCGCTGGGCGCTGGCGGTGCGCGGGGTCGACGTGACCGCGTTCTCGGACACGGACGTGGTCCTGCTGTGGACCGTGCGGGGCGCCCCGCACCTCTACCGCCGGGCCGACGTCGGGAAGGTCGCGGCGGCTGTCGAGCCCTTCACCGAGGCCGACGCGAGCAAGCGCATCTACGACGCGTCCCGGCCCCTGAAAGCCGTCGGCATCGACACCCTCACGGCCCTGGACGAGATCGCCACCCGGATGCGGGCCGTCGTGACCACGCCGACGGTCAAGGGTGACGTGTCCGGCCGCCTGGCCACGATGCTGCCCGAGCCCTATCTGCGGTTCTGCCGGCCGTGCGACGCCACACACCCCTACGAGATGCCGTTCCGGCTCGCCGCCGTACGGGCCGGACTGGAACTTGAGGTGGACACCTCGCCCCCGGTCCTGCGGCGCATCTCCGGGTTCCGGAAGGCGGCCGCGCCGGGTGACCGGTTCGACCTCGTCCGCGCGTACCTGCGCCTGCTCGGCCCGGCCACCCCGAAACACGTGGCCGACTACCTCGACGCCCCGGTCAAGGACGTGAAGGCGCTCTGGCCCGAGGATGTGGTCGAGGTGACCGTCGGCCGTGAGGTCCGTTCACTGCTGGCCGCCGACGAGAAGGCGTTGGAGTCGGCCGACGGCACCGGCACCCGCCTCCTCGGCCCGTACGACCTGTTCCTCCAGGCGAAGGACCGGGCGACGCTGGTGCCGGACACCGCCCACGTCAAGCAGTTGTGGCCGGTGCTGGGTCGCCCCGGCGCCGTGGTGGTCGACGGCGACGTGGTGGGCACCTGGCGTCCGCGCAAGTCCGGCAGGACGTTCACCGTCACCGTGCAGCCCTGGCAGAGGCTGTCGGGCGCGACCCGCGACGCCGTCACCGTCCAGGCCGAACGCCTCGCCGCGCACCGCGCCGTCGCCCTCACCGGCGTCGAGTTCGCCGACTAGGTGTGCCGTCCATGATGGGGGAGATTTGGCGGTTCGAGTTCGGTCCGGACGGCTCGAAGCGGTCCGTGCCGCCGTCAGCCTCGCCCGCTGTTCGACCAGTGGACCCGAGGTGTCAGCGAGGGTGTGCTGGCCCACGACGAGGGCGGCTGGCTCCGGATCGACGAGGACGAGGTGCCCTGGACCACCGGGCTCGACCCGCAAGACCCCGGTCCTGGCGCAGAATCTGCGGCCGGACCAGCATCAAGACGCAACGGGGGGCACGACATGGGTGTGTTGTCGATGGACGAGGGCCGCAGCGATCTCGTACCGCTGGTGGATCTTCGGGAGGTCGACGCGACGCAGGTGGCGGTCGTCGGCGGCAAGGCCGCGCACCTGGGCGAGCTGTCGCGGATCGACGGCATCCGCGTTGCGGCCGGGTTCTGCGTGACGACTGCCGCATTCCGGCGGGTGCTGACGCAGGCACCGTCGGTCGACGGGCTGCTCGACCGCCTGTCGCACCTGAACCCGGACGACCGGGAGGCGATCGGCGCGCTGAGCGCGGAGGTCCGCCGCAGCATCGAGGAGATTCCGATCCCGGGCGACCTGGCGTCCGAGATCACCCGCGCGCTCGTCCGGTTCGGCGACGAGGCGGCGTACGCCGTGCGGTCCAGCGCGACCGCCGAGGACACCCCCACCGCCTCCTTCGCGGGCCAGCAGGACACCTACCTGAACATCGTGGGGCCGGACGCGGTCCTGCGGCACGTCAGCCGGTGCTGGGCGTCGCTGTTCACCGAGCGGGCCGTCGTCTACCGCTTGCGCAACGGCATCGACCACCGCACGGCGCAGATGGCTGTCGTCGTACAACGGATGGTCTTTCCGGACGCGGCGGGAATCCTCTTCACGGCCGACCCGGTCTCGGGCAACCGGAAGGTCGCGACTGCCGACGCCAGCTTCGGCCTCGGCGAGGCCCTGGTGTCCGGCCTGGTCAACCCGGACGTCTTCACGGTGCGTGACGGGGAGGTCGTCACCAGGGCGGTCGCCGCCAAACACCGCGCCGTCGCCGCCGTGCCGGGCGGCGGCACGCGGGAGGTGGCGATCGACGCGCGGCGACAGGAGCAGCCGGCGCTGACCGAGGCGCAGGTCGTACGGTTGGTCCGACTCGGGCGACGGATCGAGGCTCACTTCGGCCGTCCGCAGGACATCGAGTGGTGCCTGGTCGACGACGACTTCCAGATCGTGCAGAGTCGGCCGATCACCACGCTGTTCCCCGTGCCCCCAGCCGCTGACCGGGGCAACCACGTCTACCTCTCGGTCGGGCACCAGCAGATGATGACCGACGCCATGAGGCCGCTGGGGCTGTCCATGTGGCAGTTGACGGCCATGGCACCGATGCTGGAGGCCGGTGGCCGGTTGTTCGTCGACGCCACCGGGCTGCTGACCTCGCCGGGCCGCGCCGGATTCCTGGACATGGTCGGGAAGTCCGACCCGCTGATGCGGGACGCGTTGGACACGTTGCTCGACAGCGGATTCGTCCCGGCGTCCAGCGGCGGCGGTGGTCCGGCCAGGCTGCCGTTCGGCGGCCCGTCGATCGAGTCCGACCCGGCCATCGTGACCGGGCTGATCGACCGCAGCGAGGCGTCCGTCGCCGCTCTGCGGCGTGACATCGCGACGGTGTCCGGTACGGCGCTGTTCGACTTCCTGCTGAATGCCTTCGAGGAACACAAGCGGATCCTCGGTGAGCCGCCGACCATGCAGGCGATCATGGCCGGCATGGAGGCCACCTGGTGGCTCAACGACCGGCTGTACGAGTGGCTGGGCGAGAAGAACGCCGCGGACACCCTCACCCTGTCCGCCCCGGGCAACATCACCTCGGAGATGGGGCTGGCGCTGCTCGACGTCGCCGACCAGATCCGCCCACATCCGCAGGTGGTGGCGTTCCTCGAGGACGTCGAGGACGACGGCTTCCTCGACGAGCTGCCCAGACTCCCCGGCGGGAGCACCGCGCGCGACGCCATCGAGGCATACCTCGACCGGTACGGCATGCGCTGCGTCGGAGAGATCGACATCACCCGGCCCCGGTGGAGCGAACGCCCCAGCACGCTCGTGCCGGTGATACTGGACAACGTCAGGCTCTTCGAGCCCGGTGCCGCCAGGAGGCGCTTCGAGCAGGGCCGGCAGCTGGCGCAGCGCAAGGCGCAGGAGGTGTTGACGCGCCTGCGGGCGCTGCCGGACGGGGAACAGAAGGCCGACGAGACCGAGCGGATGATCGAGCGGGTGCGGACGTTCATCGGCTACCGGGAGTACCCGAAGTACGACATCGTCAGCCGCTACTTCGTCTACAAGGAGGCCCTGCTCGCAGAGGCCGAGCGCCTCGTGCGGGCCGGTGTGCTCACCGAGCGGGAGGACGTCTTCTACCTCACGTTCCAGGAGTTCCACGAGGCCGTGCGCTCGCAGCAGGTGGACCACGAGCTGATCCGGCAGCGCCGGGACGAGTTCCGGTCGCACCAGGCGCTCCCGCCTCCCCGGGTGCTGACCTCGGACGGCGAGGCCGTCACCGGCGCGTACCGCCGCGACGACGTGCCGGCCGGCGCCCTGATCGGGCTGCCGGTGTCCACCGGGACCGTCGAAGGACGCGCCCGGGTCATCCTCGACATGGCCCAGGCTGACCTCGAAGCGGGCGACATCCTCGTCACGACCCACACGGACCCCAGCTGGACACCGCTGTTCGTCGGCATCGCCGGCCTGGTGACGGAGGTCGGCGGGTTGATGACGCACGGCGCGGTGATCGCACGGGAGTATGGCCTGCCGGCTGTCGTCAGCGTGCTGGACGCCACCCGGCTGATCCGCGACGGGCAGCGGATCCGCGTGCACGGCACCGACGGGTACGTCGAGATCCTGCCCTGACCGACGGCACCTCAGGAGGAACGGCGATGACGATCCCTGTCCGACGTCTGGCGACGGCGCTGGTCGCGGCGACGACCCTGGCGGTGGTGGCGGGGTGCGGCGGCGACGACGCACCGGAGGCGCTCCCCACAGCGAGCCCGGAGGCGACGCTCAGCCCGTCCCTTACCCCGTCTCCGTCGCCGGACGTCGGGCAGGACTTCCAGCGGCTGGAGAAGAGGTTCGGGGCGCGGTTGGGGGTCTACGCCGTCGACACGGGCACCGGCCGCACCGTCGAACACCGGGCCGACGAGCGGTTCGCGTACGCCTCGACGTGGAAGGCGCTGGCCGCCGCCGAGGTCCTGGACGACACCACCGACGCCGAACTGGACCGGGTGGTGCGGTATTCGGGAGCGGACCTGGTGGCGCACTCACCGATCACCGAGAAGCACGTCGCCGAGGGCATGAGCCTGCGCGCTCTCAGCGACGCGGCAGTGCGCTACAGCGACAACACGGCCGGGAACCTGCTGCTGCGCCACCTCGGCGGGCCGCAGGGTTTCCAGCGCAGACTACGCGCTGTCGGCGACCCGGTCACCGAACCGGCCCGTTACGAGACCATCCTCAACGAGGCGACACCCGGCGACCGGCGGGACACCAGCACGGCGCGGGCCCTGGCAGGCGACCTCCGGGCGTACACACTGGGCGATGCCCTGACGCCCGCGGACCGCGACGTCCTGCGCGGCTGGCTGCGGGGCAACACCACCGGCGCGGCGCTGGTCCGCGCCGGGGTGCCCGCCGGGTGGGTGGTCGGGGACAAGACCGGCACCGGCGGGTACGGCACCCGCAACGACATCGCCGTCATCTGGCCGCCCGATCGGGCCCCGATCGTCCTGGCCGTGCTGTCCAGCCGCGACGAGAAGGACGCCACCCCCGACGACGCACTCATCGCCGAGGCCACCCGGGTGGCCGTCGCCCGACTCTGACCTCTCGTGATCGGACGGTACGTGTTGGCGACGGCGGGGGCGGCTCGCCGGACCCGATTCGTGCGTTACCGTCAGTGGGTGGTTCCGGTGGAGGCGGTCGCGGCGCGGTACGCCCGGTGGATCACGCCCCCTCTGCCGTTGTACGGCAACGATCACGAACGGTCCGACTTCGCTCCCTGACCGGCGCTGGCAGGTGCCCGCTGGTCCCTTGATCCCTTCCATCGCAACGGGAGCGATGCCTCATGTCCTCAACCGGTATCCGGGTGGTCCTGCGTGCCCCGCAGGTGCTCTGGGTCCTGCTCGCCGCCCAGGTGGGTCGACTGCCGTCGGCCTCCGGTCCGCTCGCCCTCCTGCTGTTCGCGCGGGAGTCGTTCAGCCTTGCCGCGGCCGGTCTGCTCGTCGCCGCGTACACCGCCGGGATGGCGGTGGGTACGCCGCTGCTCGCCCGGGCGGTGGACCGCTGGCGTCAGCCACCGGTGCTGTGCCTCTCGGCGGTGCTGTCCGGCGCCGGGTTCGGCTTCGTGGCCACCGGCGCGTTCGGTGCGACAGGTGCCGCCGTGGGTGCCGCGATCGCCGGGCTCGGCACTCCCCCGCTGGAGGCGTGTCTGCGCTCGCTGTGGCCGGACCTGCTCCCTCCGGCGGCGGTGCCGGCCGCGTACGCGTTGGACGTCGCCGTACAGGAAGTGATCTTCGTGGTGGGCCCGCTCAGCACGCTGCTCGCGGTGGCGCTCGGGGGCCCGGTCGCGGGGTTGGTCGTGGCCGCGCTCCTGCAACTCGCCGGGACCATCGTGTTCGTGCGGGCTCCCGCCGTCCGCGCCTGGCGCGGCGTTGCGGCGGCACGGCACTGGGCGGGTCCGCTTCGGGTGCATCGGCTCACGGTGATGCTGGTGGGGGTGGCCGGAGCGGGGATGGCGGTCGGTGGCATCGCGGTGGCGGTCACCGCGTACGCCGAAGCAGCCGGAAACCGTCACCTGGCCGGCTGGCTGCTCGCCGCCCAGGCGACCGGCGCCCTGGTCGGGGGCCTGCTCTACACCCGTGCCCGGTCCGGTGGGGCGCGCCGTCTGCCGCTGCTCACCGCCGGGCTGACCCTCGGCTTCGTGCCGCTGCTGCTGACCCCGCCGCCGGCAGTGATGGCGGTGTTGCTGGCGATCAGCGGCCTCGCGCTGCCGCCCGCGCTGACCGCCATCTTCCTCAAGGTGGACGAGCTGGCGATGCCGGGCACCGTCGCCGAGGCGTTCGCCTGGGTCGCCACCGCGTTCACCGTCGGCAGCGCCGCCGGCTCGGCGCTCACCGGTCTGGCGGTGGCGAACGGCGTCCGTTACGGCCTGGCGCTGGCACCCGCCGCGGCGTTGCTGAGCACCCTCATCATGGTTGCCGTCGCCCGTTCGGCGCCGGCAGAACGGCCGCTTGGGACCCGGCGCGCCTCGGCGGTCTGGTGAAGTTTTGCCGCACCAGAACGCCAAGTACGGCACCGAGGTGACCTTGGCCGGCGGCTGACCGACCCCGGGCAGAGACCGCCCCCGCACCCGCCGGTGCGGGGGCCGTCTCTGACCTGAGCCCCCGCGCCGGCTGAGCGGCGGTGACGGGCCGACGCGCCACCGTCCGGGCGAGTCGATGACAGGTCCGCGCTCCGGCGTCGGTCTACTCTTCGGGTCGACGACATCCACCTGGTGAGGAGTAGGGCACATGGGCCTCGTCCACATCGAACTGTTCGCCACTCTCGACCTCGTCGGGCAGGCGCCCGGCGGTCCCGAGGAGGACCCGGAGGGGTTCCCGTTCGGCGGCTGGCAGGCGCCCCTGCTGGACGAGGTCGCCGGGGCGCAGGTCGCGGCCGCGTACGAGGGCACCGATGCGCTGCTGCTCGGCCGACGGACGTACGACATCTTCGCCGCCTACTGGCCGCACCAGGAGGGCGGCCAGGACGACGACATCGCCACGCTCTTCAACAGAGTCCCGAAGTACGTGGCCTCCCGTGGCACGCCGGACCTGTCGTGGGCCGGGTCCACCCGGATTGGCCCGGACCTGGCGGGTGCGGTGCGCGAGATCCGGGACCGGCACGAACACGTGAAGGTCGTCGGGAGCCTCAACCTGGTGCAGACCCTGCTGCGGGAGAAGCTCTTCGACCGTCTGGACCTGTGGGTGCACCCGATCGTGCTCGGCGTCGGCAAGAAGGTGTTCGACGGCGGCGAGGTGCCCACCAACCTGACGCTCCTCGAACCGCCGGTGGCAGGCGCCAAGGGCACCGTCTACCTGCGCTACGGGCTGGCCGACGGCACGCCCGGCACCGGCGACATGGCCGCACCCGATCGCGGTGCCGAGCAGGACGGCTGACGCTTCCCCGAACCCGGCGGGCCCCCGTCGAGCAGGGCGGGCACTGCCCTAGCGGGCGGCCTCGTCGGGGAGGGACCGCCCGCGAGCTGACCCGCCGGTCAGCGCGAGGACAGTATGCGTGATCCGCCTGTCGCCATCACCGGCTCATCGATCGGCCCGCGCGCGCAGGCTTCGCGTCAGGGTGGGGATCATCACCGCCGCCGGTACGAGGTGCAGCCCGACGAGGGTCGCGGCGGTGGTGGCGTTCGCCCCGGCGAGCAGTGGCGGGACCAGCGAGATCGCGGTCAGCGCCACCGCCGTCCAGAGGAACCTTTGGGCGGGGCGGGCGCTCCACCGCAGCAGGGCGGCGGCGATGACGACGCCGACGAGGGAGAAGAAGCCGGTCACCACGGCGAACCCGCCCAGCGGGATCGTCTCGCCGCCGTCGGGGATCTCGAAGTCGACGCCGAGAGCCTGGGCGAGCGCGGCGGCGAGGGTGGTGGTCACCATCGCCGCGAGGGTGGCGACGAGCCCGGTGCCGGCGAGCCCGAGGATGCGGCGGTTGGTCCGGGTGGCCGCCGGTGCTGCGTTGGTGCTGGTCATGTCACTGCTCCATCGTTCGGTTGAGGGCGGATACCGGGATCACTTCGTGCCGTCTGCCGGCAGCCGCTCGGGCAGCCCGAGTCGCGGGAACTGGTCGGCATGGAAGATGGTGATCTCGGTGATCGCCCCGCCGGTGATGCGCAGGACGTCCAGCGTCAGCGGCAGGTACGCGTTCTCCCGCTCCCGCCAGTGGTAGAAGGCGACGGCGGGCTGCCGGTTCACGGCGGTGGGGACGCCGCGCAGGCCGGTCATGGTGTCGAAGCCGTCCTGGATCCAGTCGTTCACCACCGCGTCCCGGCCGAGGTGCAGGCCCGGGGTGGGCGGCATCGAGCAGCGCACGTCGTCGCGCAGCATCGTGGTGAGGCGGCCGATGTCAGTGGCCACGCTCGCCTCGGTGAAGCGGCGCACCAGCTCGCGGGTGCCGGAGTCCTCCTCGCCGCCGGTCCAGTCCTGCCGCTCGGCGGGCAGGTGCTCCCGCATGCCGGCACGGGCCCGTTGCAGAGCGCTGTTCACCGAGTTGACGGAATCCCCGAGCAGCTCCGCGACGTCCTTCGCCGGCCAGCCGAGCACGTCCCGCAGGATCAACACGGCCCGGGGGCGCGGCGCGAGGTGCTGGACCGCCACCACGTACGCCAGCTCGATCGTCTCCCGTGCGACGGCGAGCGCCTCCGGCTCGTCCGCGCCGCCCGCGGGCAGCTCGTCGAGCAGCCGATCCGGGTACGGCTGGAGCCACCGCACCTCACCGCCGGTCGCGGGTTCCGGGCGACGCTTGGCCAACAGGTCCAGGCAGGCGTTGGTGGCGATCCGGTACAGCCAGGCCCGGAACGTCGACCGCCCCTCGAAGGTCTCCCGCCGCCGCCAGGCACGCAGCAGCGTGTCCTGCACGGCGTCCTCGGCGTCCTCGAACGACCCGAGCATCCGGTAGCAGTGCACGTGCAGTTCCCGCCGGTGCCGCGCCGCCAGCCCCGAGAACGTCAGCTCGTCGACCTCGTCCAACCCGTGCAGCCGCGTGTCCGCGCTCATCACGTCATCCTTCCGCTTCGTCATGTCCTGTCGTAGGTGTGACGGGCGCGGGCGCGAAAACTCATCACCGGCATCGGTCGCGGCGGCCTTGCGCCCGATTGCGGATGGTGCCCGGCGGCGGCACCGTCGTTGCCGTGGGGTGCCGTCAGTCCGTGGTCAGACCTCGGGTCGCCAGCTCGCTGAGCGACGGGCCGTTGTGACCGCCGAGCGCCGCGCGAGCGACCGCGGGTTGGCACAGCTCGAACGCCTCCACGAGGAACGTCGGCGAGTTTGACCGGTGGCGGATCCCGTCGACCTCCTGCCGGTCGGGGTTGAACGGCAACGTCTTCCACTGGTCGGCGGTCTCCTGCCAGTCGGACGAGATGGCCGCGGCCAGGCCGTCGAGCAGACTCTCGTAGTCTGCCGCGGTGATCCGGCGGCCCAACCCGTACCGCTCGCGCAGGGCGAGGATCTCGGCGGTGGGCGTGCCGGAGTAGCTGTCGTCCAGCCCGAGCCACCAGTGGGCGAAGTAGCTGCCCTGGTAGCCCTGGGCGAGGTAACGCGACCCGTCGTGGTGCGCCTCGATGATGAAGTTGTGTACCTGCGGGAACTGGCAGTCGAGCAGCAGGACGGTGTCCGCGCTGGCGGGCAGGGCGAGCAGGGCCTTCTTGAGATCCGCGCCCTTGCCGACGCCGTAGGCCTGGAGCGACTGGCGGACAAGCTTGCCGCCCTTGGCCTGCAACTGCTCGCGGATCTGGAACGCGGCCAGGCCGCAGTTGGCCCACCTGCGGCTCTTGTCGCGCCGTTCGATCTGCGGGTCGCCGGTCCGCCCGGTGCTCAGCACCGCCGCTCCGAGCCGGTCCAGAACGGTGTTGTCCAGGGCCTCGTCGCGCTGCCGTTGGTCGGTGTTGCCGGCGAACTCGTCCTGCGCATACGTGGTCGCGGCCCTGACGGCGTCGGCCCAGGTGTCGAAGGTCTGGGCGCGTCCCAGGGTGCTCCCCGACCAGGTAATCAACTGCCCGAGGACGTCGCCCTCGAATCCCGCGGGCAGGAGCGATTTGATCCGCTCGCCGATCTCGGCGCACGCCTTCTCGTCGTCTTCCAGGTTGGGGATCTGGCCGTTGGGCGGGTATGTCGCCTTGTCCGCGGCGATGATCAGCATGCCGACCTCCACAGTCCTTGCCTTCGGTCACCCACTGTCGTGAGCCGACTACAAGAGTGGGACATCCGAGGGTCAGCGGGCTCCCTGCGTCGGGATTCCGTCGGCCGCGGCCGGTCCCCGACGCGCCGCCGGACCGTCACACGCGTTCGTCGACGGTCGGCGCGGGCCTGGGACGTTCGGCGGGTGGCGGTGGGCAAACGAAGGTGTGGATCGCGGATGAGAAGTAGAAGGACCGCACCCGGAGAAGCGATTCGACATCACTGTCGAGATCAGGCACAGCGGCGCTACCGGCGAAAGCGAACGTGCCACCGCTCTCGACGGAGTGTTCGGACTTGAAGCGCAGTCCGGCGGCGGTCCAGCACGCCTCGACGGCGGCCTCGGCGGACTCGCCGGTGAGCCCCAACCGACGCACAAAGTCCTGCGCGGCGGCGACCGTCGACTCACCGACGAAGGTGGCCAACTCCGATTGCGCATCCCGGATCTCGATGACCCGCCGGTAAAGACGTAGTCGAACCTGCAGCACGTTGGTGACGTCGGCGATTCGGCTTGGCGGGGCTCCCAGGACCACATCAGGTACGGCCCGTTGCAGCGTGTGCCACAACCGGTAGAGGCGGTGCAGCCGCACGCTGTCGCGGATATACCGGCGCGCCGGCCTGCTGACCGGCACCGCCGATCCGATCGCGAGCAGTGTCAGCCCGATGCCGAAGAGCGACTTCGAGAAGAAGACATAGCCGGGCCCCGACAGGATTTCGATATGCGCCGCGTGACTGAGAATGAACGCGATGCGATTGAGGACGTAGAGCAGCAGGACCGTGCCGCCGACGGCCGTCACCACGATGCTCCAGTTGCCTCTGCTGCCCGAGCGTGTCAACGCGAGCTTCCAGATGGTCAGCAACGCCCGCGTGACAGCGAGCACGATGGCGGACTGGTAGAGAATTCCATACCAGGCCGTGTACGGCGATTTGGCGGACTCGGTGACGAAGTCGTCGCCGCCGGGATGGTGCGGGGCTGCCGCGAACAGGAAACACATGCCGATCGCCGCGCCGACCGGCAGCAGGAGCCCGGCCCTGGGCCGGTAGTTCACCCCGGGTGTGGCGTTGGCGATCGCGATCGCGAGGCCGGATGCGAGATAGGCGACGGCCAGACCGGCCATGTTCTTCACCAGAACGCTCAGGTCCACCAGACCGGTCGTCGTGTCGATGATGCGGCTTACCGCAGCCAGGTTGAGGGTGGCCGCGACGGCGAGCCCCGCCTGCAACAGGAAGGCCCACGTGTCCCGCGTAGACTGCCTGCTGCGGCCCACCTGGATGGCCAGCACCAGCCAGAGCGCTCCGATGGCGACGAGTTCGAGCAGGTTAGCGCCGGACATCTCGGGCCGCCCGGTTGCTGAACTCTTCAAGAATGTTCGCGGGCTTGAGGTCGACTTCCGACGACTGCATGCGCTGCGCGAGCAGCGTCGCGATCACTTCCGCCTCCTGCTCGGCCACGAGGGAGTAGGTCGACCTCCCGAGCACGGAGAGAATCATCTCCACATCGAGATCGGGCATGATCGCGGCGAGCGCGTCAGTTTCGGTGTTGCGATGACGGCAGAGCATGTGCCCGATCTCGTGCAAGATGATGTGCTGCTGGTGCAGTGGCCTGGTGTCACCGTTGTAGAAGATGTGGTCGGCAGCTTCGGTTTCGATCCACATTCCCCCGGGAGTCCCCGGAGTGCCCACCATGGAGAGTGGGTGCAGGTGCAGCGGGCGTCGCCTGGCCACGGAGATGTGCGCGCAGAGGGCGGCCGTGGTGAGGAGCCGGGGCAACGACAGGTCGTCGAGGAGGCGTGCGGCCTTCCGCTCAAGCCGCCGCAGCCGCATGTCAGGCTCCTCAGGTCATTGCGTGTCGTCAGGTGCTGGGGCGGGGGGTCGACGAGGCGACTCACCCCCGGACTCGGTCAGCCGATCGATCCGGCGGGCGTGTTCGATAATGCCGTTGATTGCCGCGAGGCTGGGGGCGGAGAGGCCGGCCACGCGGAGAGCTACCTGGCGCACCGACGTGTCGCTGAGCGCGGCGAGCAGCTCGAGCTGATCGTCAATCTGACGGGCAGCATCGTCGTCGAGAAAGTAGACCGGGGAGACCCCGAAGAAACGTGCTAGGGCTTCGATGTGTCGAATTGTGGGGTTGTCACGGTGCCCCTTACGGAGTTGCCAGATATACGTGTGCGAAATCATGACACCGGTGGCGCGGATCTTGGTTGCGACTTCCTCGTACGAGTACTCACGACCTCCTGGGCGGACCGTCTTGAACAGCCGGTCCAACTTATCAGCCATTGTCGGTCTGCGGTTGCCCACCGAACCTCCCTGATCGCGGGCGGGTGTCGGCGTCTACGTCCTTGAGCGAAATCGCTGCTCAGACCGGGCCGCCTGGGCCACGCGAAGCCTACGCACATCTCATCCGATCGATCTGCCACCTTCCTACGACCTTAGCCGTAGGCGCCATCGGTTTACTCAGCCGGGCGGGCCAAGTTGCTCACCGGTCCCGGCTGTCGAGATGGACAGTGGTGGCCGGCGGGTGGCCACGAGGTCGGAGGGCCCGCGGGCAGGGGCGTTGGTCGACTCGACCACGCCGCGCGACTGACCGCGCCCGGACACGCACGAAGGTCTCCGGTGTGGGCGCCGCCGCTGTTCACGGCGCCCACACCGGAGACCCGGCCCTCCGTCGAGAGCTACGTTCTCCCCGTAACCCGCACGAGTTAGAGGAGCTCCCCGGGAACAGGATCAGGGTTGACCGGGATTGGCGGGCCGGAGCGCTCGGTCACCCGAGATGGCTGCTGCCCCGCGCCTCTGGTGTACGGGTGGACGGGCAGCGTCGCGCCGAACCGGGAAAGTACGTTCTGGATGGGATTGAAGCACATCATCCCGTTGCTTCGCGCGATGGTGATCCCCACCGCCCACACGTGGCCGGCCCCGTCCGACTGCCACACCGGACCACCACTGTCCCCGCCATCCGAATCCGCCGTGGAGCACAGCAGGTAGTCACGCACGCCGTCCTTGTAGCGGAGGAGACGCCACTCGGTGATTCTTCCTTCCGTCCAGCCCGTCTTCCGACCCATCTTGCCGATGACCATGCCCGCACTCAGCGCACTGTTGTTGAAGTACCCCACAACCTTTCCGGGGCTGCGTCCGGTCACCGGGTCCACAACGATCTGCGTGGCGTCGTCCCCCGCATCCATGCGGATCAGGGCTCCATCAAACGAGTTCGTATCGTATACGTCGCCTATCCGGTCGTTGCGAATGACGGTGCCGAAGCGGCGGTCGGTGCCGAACACGACGTTCCCGATCCGGCCGTAACCCCAGCAGTGACCCGCGGAGACCAGGAACATTCCGCTCGAGCCACGGACCGCGTAACCGCCGGTACAGAAATTCGGCAGACTGCCTGGTCCGTCAAGGTGCATCACGTCACCAGGCCGATACAGGTAACCGGCCGCCTGCGCCGGCCCCGCCCCCAGCAGCACCGCGACACCGACAGTTGTCAGCGTCACCAAAGACGCCAAGAGTTTCCGCACACAAACTCCATTCGTAAAATCTTCGTCGGGACTATTTTTGACCAGGTAACGACATCCGAGACGGGCCCCGGCGGCAGCCAATTCCACCGGGGCCCGTCAACGTCAGACGATCTTGTTGTAGATCTCCCAGCCGCCGCCAATGTCCTGACCGGTGGTGAAGGGCAGGTGGTCCGGGTTGGAGTCCATGTTGTTCGGGTAGTAACGCATCGTGCCGTCCGCCCGCACGGCGACGAGGTCGGCGTGTCCGTCACCGCTGTAGTCGCCGGCGATCACCTTGACGAACTGCTGCCAGTCCTTGCCGACCTGAATCTTCGTGGTGAACGGCCTACCACCCGCGTTGGAATCCATGTTGTTCGGGAAATACCACATCGTGCCGTCCGGCCGGATACCCAGCGCGTCCGCGTGACCGTCACCCGACACGTCCGCGGCCATCACCTTGGTGAACTGCTGCCAGTCCGTGCCGATGGAAGTCCCTTCGGTGAAGGGCTTGTTAC